>JAYUYF010000463.1:0-3948 GCA_043752605.1 Roseiflexaceae bacterium | reverse complement strand
CGAGTATAGCAGATGTTTTTCTTTGGTGTTGTCAGTACAGATAGGCGCACGCTGCGGAAGTCATACGCCCGATCGCGTGGTGTGAAGCGCACGCCAGGCGCGTGGTGGTTTGGTGCTGATGTGATGGATGATTTGCGCCGCGCAGGCGTCGGGAGGATGTGCTGACGTGTCGATTTCGATATCGTAGATCGTATGCGCGTGTGCCACCCGATTCTGTTTTTTCGCCTGGCCGGGCAGCCGATCGCCACGGGCGATCTCGCGCGCGTCGAGCACGGCCTGTGGACAACGCAGCCCGATCAGATACGCGGGCAGATCGGCGTAGAGCGCGGCGCATTCGGCCACCCAGCGCGGGTCAAGCAACACGTGATCGGCCAGTACATTATTGCTCTGGCGCGCCAGCGCGGCGATCGCGTGGTGCATGCCCGAAAAGAGCTGTTGCCCCACCGGCCCGGCACGGTCGGCATCGCCGAGCACCTCGGCCCATTCCGGCCACTCAAGCCAGCGCTCGGGCAGCATGTACAGAAATTTGTCGATCCCGGCTTCGAGATAGGGCGCGGCGAGCTGGCGCTGGAGCGCGCTGAGCGTGGCGCTCTTGCCCGAGCTGGTGGTGCCGTTGAGCATGATAATCGTGCCGGGTGTTTGCATACGTGGTATTGTATGCGAGAATCTGTGTCTGACAAACGAGGATACCCGCGATGCCATCTGTCCCGCCGTTGACCCCCGCAATGCAGCACCTGATCGCCGATGTGGCTGCACAGCTCGCAGACGCACCACGGCTCGGCGAGCTGTTTGCCAACTGTTTCCCCAACACCTACGAGACCACGCTGCGACCGATGGACGACGGCACGACGTTTGTGATCACGGGCGATATTCCGGCGATGTGGCTGCGCGACTCGGCAGCGCAGGTGCGACCGTACTTGACGCTCGCCGCCGATGATCAGCATCTGTCGGATCTGATCGCTGGTGTTTCGCGCCGCCAGTTTGCCTTTGTGAATCTGAACCCGTACGCCAATGCGTTCAACGCGACCGCCAGCGATGCTGGCCACCAGGACGAGACGCACGGCGGGCCACAGATCTGGGAGGCAAAGTATGAGATCGACTCGCTCTGCTACCCGATTCAGCTGGCGTATTTGCTCTGGCGGGCGACCGGGCGCACCGATCATCTCGACGCCAGCTTTCGCAGCGGTTGTGCGGCGATCCTCGATTTGTGGCGCGTCGAGCAGCGGCACGCTGATTCGCCCTACTACTTCCGCCGTACCAATTGCCCACCCAGCGACACACTTTCGCACGCGGGCCACGGCGCGCCGGTGGGCTACACCGGTATGACCTGGTCGGGTTTTCGGCCGAGCGATGATGCGTGTACCTACGGTTATCTGGTGCCAGCCAACATGTTCGCCGTCGTCGTGCTCGGCTACCTGGCCGAGATCGCCGATACCGTGCTGGCTGATGCCGCACTCGCCGCAGACGCGCGCGCGCTGCGGGCCGAGATTGAAGGCGGGATACGCGCGCATGCAGTGGTGCAGCACGCCGAGTTTGGCCAGATCTTTGCCTACGAAGTCGATGGTCTTGGCAACGCCAACCTCATGGATGATGCCAACGTGCCGAGCCTGCTGGCGCTGCCATACCTTGGCTACTGCACGGCAGACGACCCGATCTACCAGAACACCCGCCGTTTTGTGCTCAGCCAGGCCAACTCGTACTATTTTGCGGGCCGCGCCGCGCAGGGCATCGGTAGCCCGCACACCCCGCCGCGCTACATCTGGCATATCGCGCTGGCGATGCAGGGGCTCACCAGCACGGATGCGGCCGAGCGGCGCGCATTGCTGGCGTTGATGGCCGCAACCGATGGTGGCACCGGGGTGATGCACGAGGGTTTTGATGTCGACGACCCGCGCAATTTTACCCGCGCATGGTTTGCCTGGGCCAACGCGATGTACGCCGAGCTTGCGCTGCTGGTGTGCGGCATCGTCGTGCCGGGCAGCCCGCTGGCGCAGCGATAACGTGGGCGGATATGCTACACTTTTGATGAGTCGCCGAAGACAAAGAGGGCCACGATGACCAGCGCACCACGCGTGATCGACACGCTCCGCAAAGCCGACCTGTTGAGCGGGCTGAACGATGATGATCTGGCGCGCGTGATCGCGATCTGTCGCGCCGCGCGTGTGCCCGCCGACCGTGTGATTTTCAACGAAGGCGACACTGGCGACGAGATGTACATCATCCATGATGGCTGTGTACGCGTGCAGATCCCCACCCGCACGGCCGATGGCGGCTCGGTGACCTCGACGATCAACACGCTGTACGCCGGCCAGTGTTTTGGCGAGGTGGCGCTGCTGGGTGGCAGCGCGCGCTCGGCTACCGTCAGCGCACTGGATATCACCACGCTGCTGGTGATCCGCGAGGGTGACTTCCGCCAGTTGTGTGAGGGCGACCCACGGATCGGCTACCGTGTGATCTACAACCTCGCGCGCGATCTGGCCTACAAACTCAACTCGTCCAATTTGCTCTTACGCGGCAATATCCGCTGGCGCGGCGACGAGCTTGGGCGGCGGTAGAGAGTGGCGCTACACGTCCCAGATCACACGCGGGTCGTACAGATCGCCGCCGCGCCCAATGCGTGCGCCGATACCGTGGCGCGTCAGCGGTTCATGGCAGACCGCACAGCGCGGCGCGCTGACCGTCATGCAGGGCCGTGCTGATTCTGGCGCTGTGCATAGCAGATCGGCGAGCGCCACGCCAGCGATCGTCCCGTGTGGATGATGGTAATCTACGAGGAGCGTGGGGTGGATGCAGGACGTGAGCATTCGTTCACATCTCATAGTATCTGATCATCACCGCGCGACTTGACCGACCTGCTGGCCCCAATGCCATTTGCTACACAGCAAGCGATACTTCAACGTAGTCGCTCTGAAACACAGGCTGTGGGATTGCATTGCCCTCTTCTTGAAGGGTCTCAACATGAAAGATGATCGCCTCGTGGATGAGTTCACGTACTTCATCGAGCGTTTCACCCACTGCGATACACCCGGGAAGATCGGGCACATAAGCTCCATAGCTTGTAGGCCCCTTTTCGAGCACGATTAGGTAACGCATCGTTATACCCCAATTCTTATTTCAGGCTCGCCTGTTTCAGTACACTATTGAGTGTTCCTGGTGGTACATCAATACTCAGTTTCCCAGCAACGGTGACAGTACCTGGTTTTGTTGGATGTTTTAGCTGGCGGTGGCTCCCAGTAGTTCGTACAATCGTCCAGAAGCTTGAGAAGTTCTTTGACCTTCACGCACCCTACCTGTTAAACCCTCTGCCCATTATAGCTATCGTGGTCATTCCGCCACCCCTCACGCCCCCTCGGCCTCGGCGGTGCTCTCCTTATCCACGGGCCGTGATGCTGCGACCGGGCCTGAAGGTGGGCGCGTGGCGGTGGTAGGGCCTTCGGCTTCGGCACTGCTCTCTTTATCGGTGGGGTCTGGGTCAAGCGCGAAATAGGCGTCTGCCTGGTTGAGCGGCGCTTCCGAGGTGCCGTCCTGCGCATCGGCATCAGGCAGTGGGATGCGCCCGTACAGCTGGGTGAGCGTGCGCAGCCGATCGGCGTGCTGGTGCGCGAGCTGGTCAGATTGGAGCCGCCAGCCCCAGTTGCCGCTGGCTACACCGGGTGTGTTCATGCGCGCCTCGCTGCCGAGCCCCAGCACGTCTTGCAGCGGGAAGATCGCCATGTCGGACACCGATGCCAGCGCGGCGCGGATGAAATCCCACGCGATATCGCTGCCATCGCGGCCAAAGTAGTGCTGTACGTGGCCGCGCATCTCGTCACCCTGGCTCCAGAACCAACCCACCGTCGTGTCGTTGTCGTGCGTGCCGGTATAGACGACGCTATTTTGGACATAATTGTGCGGCAGATGCACCGATTCGGCCCAGCCGCCAAAGCCAAACTGCAATACGCGCATGCC
>JAYUYF010000462.1:0-3950 GCA_043752605.1 Roseiflexaceae bacterium | reverse complement strand
GTGTGGTAAACCCACGCTGATGGAAGAATTTGGTGGCTGCACCACACCTCCTGGCCACCCCTCGATGACCTGGCACTGGGAGACCAGCACCGGGCCGCGCCGTCAGTTCATGGCTTCCGAGGAGGACTTCGCCGCCTATGTAGCTGCGGTGTTGCCTCGTCTCGTTGCCGTCGGATCGCCGGGCGCGGTGCTCTGGTGTTTCGCCGATTACCACCAGGATCTGTGGCAGCGGCCGCCGTGCGACGAAGTCATCCACGAGCGCTTCTTCGGCCTGGTGCGCCCGGACGGCAGCCGCAAGCCACACGCCGAGGTGCTGCGCGCGTTCGCCGCCGCCAACCCGCTCGTGCAGACCAGCGGCGTGCGGGCATTGCCGCCCGTCGATCCTGATGCGTATTACGCCGATCCGCGCGGCACCGCGATCCGGTTGTATGCCGATTGGCACCCGTCGTAATCGTCGCAACTGTAGGGCCAAAGCATTCCCTGCGGCTGATAAGCCGCAGCCGGAATGCTTCGGCCACCCGGCCCGTGTGCGGCGCGGCCACCCGGCCGGGGGTGAGGTAGGAACCGGCGCAACCCGCACCCCTTCACCGCGTCACCCCCCCAGCACCAGCCCATCACGCGCGGGTACCAGGAGCGTCGCCGCGCCGCCCGCAACCGGCACCAGATCCGAGCTGCCAAACAGCGGCTGCAGGATCGTGCCTTCTGGGAACAGGTCGGTGGTGAACGTCACGCTGCGCAGATCGTCGCTGCTGTTAGTGGCCACCAGGATCGTCGTCTCGCCGAGGCGACGTGCAAACACCAGCACGGCATCGTCGGCGTACACGGGCAGGTAGGTGCCGGTACGCAGCGCGGGATGCGTGTGGCGCAGCGTGATCAGGTCGCGGTGCAGCGTCAGGATGCGCTGATCCCAGCGCTCGGGCGCATCCCACGGGAAACTGCGGCGGCTGTCGGGCTCCTGGCCGCCGGCTAGCCCGATCTCGTCGCCGTAGTAGATCGAGGGCGCACCCGGAAAGGTAAATTGCAACAGCGTCGCGAGCCGCACGCTGCCGTAGTCTTCGCCCGCAATGCTCAGGAAGCGCGCGGTATCGTGGCTTGAGAGCAGATTGAGCTGCGCCAGCGTCACCGGCCACGGGTAGAGCGCGAGTAGCGCATCGATCTTCGCGGCATAGTCACTGGCCGTCAGCGGCGTGCGCGGGTCGTAGCCGCGGCCCTCGACAAGTGCGTGCAGCACGCGTGGCCCGGCGGTGTAGGCGATCACGGCCTCAGTGAAGAGGTAATTCATCACCGCATCGAACTGGTCGCCCGCGAGCCACTCCTGCGCGTTGGTCCACACCTCACCGACGATATACGCCTCTGGGTTCAGCGCCTTCACACGCTGGCGGAATTCCTGCCAGAAGCCGGGCGTGGTAATCTCGAACGGCACATCGAGCCGCCAGCCATCGATCCCCTTGCGCAGCCAGTACTCGGCCACCTGCATGATAAATTCGCGCACCTCGGGGTTGTCGGTGTTAAATTTTGGCAGCGCGCGATTGTCGACCCAGCTGCGATAGTTGGCCGGGTAGCGCCCGTCATACGCACTCAGCGGCCAGTCTTCGATATAAAACCAGTCGAGATATGGCGAGTGCGGCCCATTTTCGAGAATATCGTTGAACTGGAAGAAACCGCGGCTCGCGTGATTGAACACACCATCGAGCACGACCTTGATCCCGCGCGCGTGGCAGGCGTCGATCAGCGTTTCGAGCGCCGCGTCGCCGCCCAGCAGCGGGTCAACACGCAAATAATCGTGGGTATGGTAACGATGGTTGCAGGCGCTCTGAAAGATCGGCGTGAAATAGATCGCATCGACTCCCAGATCCACCAGATGGTCGAGATGCTCCACAATGCCGAGTAAATCGCCGCCCTTGTAGCCCTGCGGCGTTGGCGCGCTATCCCACGGCTCGAGGTTGGCGGGCTTGGGCACGCGGCTGCTGATCGCGAAACGATCGGGGAAGATTTGATAAAACACCGCATCATGAACCCAGGTGGGGGTGATGACATCCACAGAAATCTCCTTATACGAGCAGTAAGGGAATCATCAGTTGCACGCGAAAGCTTATCCTGCGCACCCGCAAAGAGCCGCGAAGTCGTCAATCATCCGGTCACCCGGTCACGGTCGCAGTTTCAGGGTTCCATAATCATTGCCCAGCACAATCACAATATCGACGCCAACACCGGCTGGCGGCGCATCGGGAGGTGGGTCGACGATCACAAAGCGTGGATCAATGCCCAGTGTCTCGGCGAGCAGGCGGCGTGTAGCGGGCAGGCCAGTATAATCAAAGATCGTCGTGCGCTCGTAGACGCTGGTGTAGCTCGCCGGGTCACCCATCGCAAAGCCACGATCCGCGAGTAATGCCGAGAGCGAACCCGCGATCCCGTCCGTCGTGGCGGCATTGAGCACCTGGATGCGCGCGTCCTCACCCGTGATCGCCGTCGGCAGCGCCGGTACCGTCGCGCTGGGTACTGCGGGCGCGCCGGGTTGTGTCGGGAGGGCACTGCTCGCGGGCTCTGCCGTGGCAGCGGCGACGACCTCGGCGGGCGGCGGCGGGCCTTGCCGCCAGCGGTCGACCAGTTCGGCGATACTGGCGGCATTCCAGTACAACTCGGTGCCGTTGGTTGCATCAAGCACAGCGGTATCTTCAGAGATCGTCAACTGCTGGATGCGCCCAGGGCTAAGTTCGCGCGCCAGCGCGGCGAAATCGGCCAGCGTCCCCAGGTCATCGATCGGCAGCGTGGTGCGGATATTTTGCTCGATCACCTCGGCCCAGCGCGGCAGCAGCGCGGCATTATCGAGGATCCCGCGTGCGCGCACCTGTTCGAGCACGGCGCGCAGTACTTCCTGCTGGCGGCGGCTGCGGTCAAAATCGCTGCTGGCGTGGCGCGTACGCGCATAGACCAGCGCCGTCTGGCCATCGAGCGTCTGCAGGCCAGCCGGAATATAGATTTTCTGGTAGCCGTAATCGGCGGTCGGGTATTCGGCATCCAGCAGTGGTGCACGCACATCGATCAGCACGCCGCCGATCGAATCGACCAGCCGCGCAAAGCCATCAAAATCGACCTGCGCGACATAATCAACGGTGATACCCAGCCAACCCGTCACGGTCTGTGCCGCGAGCGCGCCACCACCAGCCTCGGGTGTCGTCCCGGTGCCGTAGAGTGCTTCAGCATTGTTGTAACCAAAGCTGTAGGCGGCGTTGATCTTGCTCGCGCCGAGGCCGGGGATCTCGACGACCGAATCGCGCGGAATGGAGAGCATCGAAGCGGTGCGCGCCTGCGAATCGACGCGCACGATGATCAGTGTATCGCTGCGCACCCCCTCCTCGAGATCGGCGCGCCGATCGACGCCCATAAGCAAGATTGTAAACGTATCGCGCAGCGTGCCGCTACTGGGTACCTGCATTGCAGGCTGGGGCACAAGAGTGATCGCGGGCGGCGTGATGAGCGGTGTGGCGCTCGCAGCAGGATCTGCCACGGCTGTCGTCCCAGGCGATGGTGTGGCAGCACCCGCCAATGCCCCCGCAGGTGCAGTGAAGCGCGCGCGTGGATCTTCCTCGCGCACCGCCGAGAGCGTCTGCCCGACGCGACTCGCCAGCAACCAGCCGATCGCGCCAAGCAGCGCGACGATCACAACGACTGCGGCGATGACCGTGCCGCGCCCACCGCTGCGTTGCCGCCGCTGTGCGCGCCGCAATGCCGCGATGCGTTCGCGGGCGCTGCTCTCGCGCGGGTCGTTGCCGGTCACGAATTGGTCTCGTGTTTCATCGGCGCAGTATAGAATCGTGCGGGAGGTGTGTCAAGGGGCGGGGGGGCAGGGCGGGATGATCCCGTAGGGGCAAAGCATTCGTGCACCTGTTGCACCAGGTGCACGAATGCTTTGCCCGTACAGCCAGGGATGCCCGCCCGCCCGCCCGCCC
>JAYUYF010000461.1:0-3953 GCA_043752605.1 Roseiflexaceae bacterium | reverse complement strand
TATGACTGGCGACGGTTTCGATTTGCAAATCGACCACGACCGTCAGCGTGGCGGCGAGGAGCGCGATTTGATACGGAGCTGCATGCCTGCCGTCGTGGGTGAGCGTCAGCCGCGCCAGTTGCCACGCGCCGAGTGTCAGCGTGAGCCACGCCAGCGTGATCGCCACCGGCACCAACCCGATCTGCGGCTGCAACAGCGCACTGTAGCTGTAGCGCCCAAACGGGAACCCGCTGCTCGCGCCGATCTGCTCGATCGCCCAGCCCGCCAGCGGTAATACGAGCGCAACCTGCACGCCACGCCAACCATACACACCGGCAAGCCACGCGATCACGGTGCTCCCTTGCAGGATCATCAGCAAACCACCCATACTGGTGCCCCAGACCGGCACCGCGTCGAGCGCTGGTGTGAGCGTGGAGCCAGGAAACAAGAGCGCATAGATGGCGAATATTAGTAACGCGCAACGACGTGCTCGCGATGCAATCTTAATGACCAGGCTCCCGTCAGGCTTCATCAATTCAAACACTCATCGTAAATACTACGCGACCACCAGTGTATAGGATGCGATTATTCTTATGACAAGTTTGTAAGAACAAAAATGAGTAGGACTGTGGTACTATAGACACAATATACCACCAGGGAGCGAGTCAATGATGACAGATGGTACATATCGAATTCTGCTGGTCGAAGATGACCACGCGATTGCACAGGTGATCGGCATTGGGATGCGGCAACTCGGTCTCCCGCACACAATCGACGAAGCAATCTCGGCAGAAGAAGGTTTTGATCTCTGGAGCCAGCAACCGTATGATCTGCTGGTCACCGATTATAATTTGCGTGGCACCAATGGCCTCACCCTGATCATCCAGGTGCGTGAGGCGTGGGGCGATGTCCCAACGGTGTTATTTACTGCCTATGATACACCACGTCTGCGCAATGAAGCACGCGCCGCCGGGGTCTCAGTATTTCTCTCCAAGCCATTTGTGATCGATGATTTTGTCGCATTAGCGCGGCAGTTGCTGCCAGTGCAAATGCGGGCGGTCGGCACGTAGTGTCTGTCTCCACCGCTGCGATGACCGGCGATACATTTGCAGCCGCACTGTTGCCGTTGCAGCGTGTGGTTGTCTTCCCCGGCACCGTCACCCCGATCACGGTGACCCGCGCGCAGCATCTGATGCTGCTTGATACCAGCGCGCGCGATGGCAGCCCGCTAGTCGTGGCGTTGCAGCATGCCGATGGCGATATCGCCGATGTGGGCTGCCTGGTGCGCGCCCACCGTATGGTGCGGCTGCACGATGGTTCACAACGGCTCGCGCTCGCCGCCGAGTGCCGCGTCCGCCGTGCGGTTGCGGGCGCGCCGCACTTTGTGCGCGACGATATCCCCGCCGGTGCCGACCACGATGCGGCGCTCACGATGCTCCTGACGGCAATTCACACCCGGCTCGCACGCGTCGGCGCCGTCCTGCCCGATGCGATTGCGAGTGCTGTCGGTCTCGAAGAGACCGCGTATGCCGCGGCAGCACTACTGCTGCGCCACGATCCGGTGATGCAGCAGCAGTTGCTGGAATCTGCCAACTTCGACACCCTGACCCACGCGCTGGTCGCAACGCTCGCGGGGCGGTAGGGGCGGATCGCGATCCGCCCCTACCCGCGCTCGCCGATCGGCACATACGCCACATTCATCGGCCCAATGTACTCCGATTCGGGGCGGATCAGGCGATTATCGCTGTACTGTTCGTACACGTGTGCCGTCCACCCCGAGACGCGGCTGATCGCGAAGATCGGCGTGAACAGGTCGATCGGGATACCGAGCGTGTAATAGACCGATGCCGAATAAAAATCGACATTGACCGGCAGTGCCTTCTCCGCTTGTACCATCGTGCGCACACGCTCGGAGATCTCGTACCAACGCCCGACAGACGAGGTCTTCGCCAGATCGGCCGCCAGCCGCTGTAGCCAGGCCGCGCGCGGGTCATCGGCCTTGTAGACGCGGTGGCCAAAGCCCATAATCTTCTTTTTGGCGTTCAGCGCACCACGAATATACTGGTCGGTGCGATCGACATCGCCGATCTCAAGCAGCATCCGCATCACCTGCTCGTTGGCACCACCGTGCAGTGGGCCCTTGAGCGTGCCAATTGCCGAGACAATCGCCGAGTGCAGATCCGAGAGCGTCGAGGCCGTAATGCGCGCCGAGAATGTCGAGGCGTTCAACCCGTGGTCGGCGTGTAGGATCAAGCATTTATCCAGCACACTGGCGGCGGCCGGGTCGGGCTCCTCACCCGTCAGCATATACAGGAAGTTGGCGGCGTGGCTGAGCGTATTGCTCGGCAGGATCGGCCAGCGGCCGTTGCGGATGCGCTCCCAGGCCGCCACGATCGTCGGCATCGAGGCCGTCAGCCGCGTGCTCTTGTGGACATTGGCCTCGAGCGAATTATCCAGATCCTCGGGATCGTAGGGCGAGAGCGCCGAAATCGCGGTGCGCAGCACCTCCATCGGCGTCGTGCGCTTGGGCATCGCCATCATGGCCGCCAGAATCTCGTTTGGGATCTGTCGGTTGGCGATCAGCTTCTGCGAAAAGCTTTTTAGTTGCTCCGTGTTTGGCAGCCGCCCGTACCAGAGCAGCGCCGTCGTCTCCTCGAACGTCGAGTTTGTGGCGAGCTCATCGATGTCGATACCGCGATAGTGCAGGCGACCCGCCAGGCCATCGATCGCGCTGATCGCGGTTGAAGCGGCGACAATGCCTTCAAGCCCTTTGCCCATGGTTGCCTCTCTCTGCTCAATACTGGTCGATCGTCAGGCAGGTGATGGTCTGCAAGACGCCCGGAATGCTATGCAGGTGCTCAATCACGACCCGCCCAATACCACGCGGATCGTCAGTCTCGACCTGCGTGATGATATCGTATGGTCCGGTCACACTATCGACCGCAATCACGCCCGCTATTTGCCGAATCTGCTGCGCTATCCGTGGGATTGCGCCGGTCTCGACTTCCAGAAGCACATATCCTCGTGCCACACGGCCCCCTTCTCGCTCTTCGGGATTATAGCACGCTGCCCCTACCCGTCGATGCCACTGCGCAACGCGCGCACAAATGCGCTCGCCCGAGCGACCACCTCAGCGTGCGGGCAATCCTCGATCACGCGCAGCAACGCGCTGGCCACGATCGCGCCCTGTGCCAGCGCAGCAACCTGGCGCACGTGCTCGGGCGTGCTGATACCAAAGCCAACAACCAGTGGTAATGTGGTGTGCGCGCGCACGCGCGTCAGAAACGCGGGCAGCCCGGCCGAAAGCTCGCTGCGCGCGCCCGTCACACCGGTGAGCGAGACGCAATACAGGAAGCCGCTGGCGCTCGCTGCGATCTGCGCGATGCGCGCATCGGGTGTGGTGGGAGTGACAAACTGCACCAGATCCAGATCAGCGGCGCGGCAGGCGGCGGCGGTCTCGGCGGCCTCCTCCGGCGGCAGATCAGGAATGATCAGGCCATCGACGCCTGCGGCGGCCGCGTCGACCGTCAGCCGCTCAATGCCGTATTGCAAAAAGGGATTGTAATAGCCCATCAGCACCAGCGGCGCACGCAAACCACGCGCGCGCGCGGCGGCGGCGGCGGCAATACTATCGTGCAGGCGCACCCCGGCGGCGAGTGCCACCTCGGCCGCGCGCTGGATCGTCGCGCCATCGGCAAGCGGATCGGTGAACGGGACACCAAGCTCGAACAGATCCGCACCTGCGGATTCGAGCGCGAGCAATATATCGACGGTCAGATCAGGGGCGGGGTAGCCGGTCATGACGTAGGGCATTAGCGCAGCGCGACCCGCTGTGGCCAACGCGGCAAACGTCGGGGTGATACGACTCATTGTTCTCTCGCAGGTTGTGGCACGGACGCGCGCTATTGTAGCATACGAGCGTGGCGGTCGGAGCGCGGATCGGCGGCGGGCGCGGCGCGGGCGACGGGCGCGGC
>JAYUYF010000460.1:0-19413 GCA_043752605.1 Roseiflexaceae bacterium | reverse complement strand
CCGAACCTTCACAGGATTGTCACCCCTCTCACTCGCAGATACACCATAAACTCGTGTATACTTTGGGCGCGTCGTCTATTACGAACACGGTCATCGTTGGCCGATACGTTCGCACAGACGAAGACCTGTGCCGACGCGAGGCTTCTGGACGTGGGCTGCACGCCCCGCTCGGTCATCGCGCCGGTTTGTCGCCGCCAAGATACCGGAGCACACATGAGCCTGATTGACATTGCTGTCACACCGATCGTTGTCGATTCGCCCACTGAAGCATCGATCATCAACGATTTTTCGATCGTCGCCGCGACGGTCAATGGTTCGGGTAGCCAGACCGCCAATAATTGCCTGATCCGCGCCTTCTTCAAGATGGGCATCCCGGTCAGCGGCAAAAATCTGTTTCCCTCAAACATTCAGGGTCTACCCACCTGGTACACGATTCGCGTCAGCAAAGATGGCTATACCGCGCGCCGTGACACGACCGAGATCCTGATCGCCTTCAACCCGCGTACCGCTGATGAGGATCTGGCCGCGCTACCAGTTGGTGGCGTCTGCTTGTATCCCAGCGATCTCAGGTTTGTCGCGCCGCGCGCCGATGTCCATATGTACCCGCTGCCGGTCAGGGAGCTGGTCAAGGCCGCGAATGTCGATGTCAAGCTGCGCGACTATATCGCAAATATGGTGTACGTCGGCGCGCTGACCGAGCTACTGGCGATTGACCCCGCCGAGATTGCGGCCGCGCTGCACAAGCATTTTAAAGGCAAGAAGAAGGCGATCGATATCAACCTGCAGGTGGTGGATGCTGCTGCCGCCTGGGTGCGCGGCAACGTGACCAAAGCCGATCGCTATGCCGTGCGGCGCATGGATGGTACGAGCGGCAAGATCATGATCGATGGCAACACTGCCGCTGCACTCGGTGCGCTCACCGGTGGCGTCAGCGTCGTCGCATGGTACCCGATCACCCCGGCCACCAGCCTCGCCGATGCGCTCACCGATTATGCGCCGCACCTGCGCGGCGATGCCGAGACCGGCACGACGACATACGCGATCATCCAGGCCGAAGATGAGCTCGCTGCCGCCGGGATGCTGGTGGGCGCGGGTTGGGCTGGCGCGCGCGCGATGACCTCGACCTCCGGGCCCGGTCTCTCGCTGATGAACGAATTCGTCGGCCTGGCATACTTCGCCGAGGTGCCGATTGTGATCTGGGATGTCATGCGGATGGGCCCGGCCACTGGTTTGCCGACGCGCGTCTCGCAGGGTGATCTGATGACGGCCTACACAATGGGCCACGGCGATACCCATCACGTCTGTCTGCTGCCCGGCACAATGGAAGAGTGCTTCGCCTTTGGTCAACTGGCGTTTGATCTGGCCGAGCGGCTACAGACGCCCGTGCTGGCGCTGAGTGACCTGGATCTGGGTATGAACAACTGGATGACCGAGCCCTTTGTGTACCCCGAGCAACCGCTCGACCGCGGCAAGGTACTAAACGCCGAACAACTCGATGAGGTCAAAGGCTGGGGCCGCTACAAAGATATCGACGGCGATGGTATCCCGTACCGCACGCTGCCCGGCAATACTCACCCGCGCTCGGCTTACCTTGCGCGCGGTACCGGCCATAATGAGTACGGTGTCTACAGCGAACGCAGCAGCGACTGGACTGAGAACCTCGACCGGCTGACGCGCAAACACGATACCGCCCGCACCCTCGTGCCCGCGCCCGTCGAGCGCATCATCCCCGATGCACAGATCGGCATCATCGCCTACGGCTCGACCGACCCGGCCGTGCGCGAAGCGCTCGACCAGCTCGCCGCACAGGGTCTCGAAATCAGCTACCAGCGTGTGCGCGCACTGCCGCTTGGCACCGCGACGACCGCGTTCGTCCAGCAATATCAACGCGTCTATGTCGTCGAGATGAACCAGGATGGCCAGATGCGCCAGCTTGTCCAGCTACACGTACCCACACACGCCGCAAGCGTGTACTCGGTGCGCAACTGTGGCGGCTTGCCGCTTACCGCTGCGTTCATCGTCGCCGCAATTCAAAAACATCTGTAGGCCGAAGCCTACTTCGGCCTGCGCCATCATCCCGTAAGGGCGGATCGCGCCACCCCCGTAAGGGCGGATCGCGATCCGCCCCCATAAGAGGAACGACACCATGACGACCGATACGAAACCGACCAACCGCATCGGCCTGACCCAGCAGGAGTATCGTGGCGGCGATACCACCCTCTGTCAGGGCTGTGGCCACAACTCGATCACCGCGCAGATCATCCAGTCGGCCTTTGATCTGTCACTCGCACCGCATCAGGTGATCAAGATGAGCGGAATCGGCTGCTCGAGCAAGACACCTGCCTACTTCCTCGGCCGATCGCACGGCTTCAACACACTGCACGGTCGCATGCCAAGCGTGACGACCGGTGCGATCCTCGCCAACCGCAGCATGCTGGCAATCGGTGTGAGCGGTGATGGCGACACCGGCAGCATCGGGCTCGGCCAGTTCAAACACATGGTGCGCCGCAATGTGCCGATGGTCTATATCATCGAAAACAACGGCGTCTACGGGCTCACCAAGGGTCAGCACTCGGCCACCGCCGACATCGGCCAGAGCCTCAAGTACGCGGGCACCAACGCATTGCCCCCAATTGATGTCTGCATTGAGGCGCTGGTGGCCGAGTGCGGCTTTGTGGCGCGTAGCTTTGCGGGTGATGCCAAGCAGGTACGCGAACTGCTCAAGGCCGCCATGAGCTATGAAGGCACTGCGGTGATCGATATCATCAGCCCGTGTGTGACCTTCAACAATCACGACGATTCGACCAAGAGTTATACGTACGGCAAGGAACACGAGGAGCGCATCCAGGAACTGCTGTTTGTGCCATCATTCGAAGAGGTCACGGTCGAGTATCAGGATGAGCAACTGGTGCGGCTGCACGACGGTCCGCTGATCAAGCTCAAGAAGCTCGACCGCGACTACGATCCGACCAGCAAGTGGGCGGCGCTCAAGCTGCTCGAAGAGGCGCGCGAACGTCACGAGTTCCTCACCGGTCTGTTTTATATCAATCAAAGCCGCGAGACACTGCCGCAGGTGATGAAACTCACCGATACACCGCTCGCGCTGCTCAGCGAAGAGAAACTACGCCCGACGCGCGCTGCCTTCGACCGGCTCATGGCCGATTTTGACTAGGTTCGCGTAGAGGCGAAGCATCAAATCCAAATTCTCAATACTCAACTTTCAGTTCTCTGTGCTATACTGCGGCGAATAGGAATAGGCAGACAGGAGCAGTCCATGTTCTCAGCAGTCATGCCGCGTGTCACCGAGCAATCACCGCGCGGCGAACGCGTCTGGGATCTGTATTCGCGGCTGCTCTCCGAGCGCGTCATCTTGCTTGGTACACCGATCGATGATGATGTCGCTTCGGCGATCATTGCACAGTTGCTGTTTTTGCAGCACAGCGATCCAACCCGCGATATCTGGTTCTATATCAACAGCCCGGGCGGGAGCGTGCGCGATGGGCTCGGCATCTACGACACGATGCAGCTGATCAGCTGCGATGTCAATACGGTGTGTATTGGCCGCGCCGGCAGCATGGCTACCATTTTGCTGGCGGGTGGGAAAAAGGGTAAGCGCTACGCGCTGCCGCACTCGACAATCCATTTTCATCCGGCGGGTGGTGGTGCCGAGGGCAATGCGCCCGATATGGAGCGCGCGATCCGCGAGTTACTACGCTTGCAGGCACTTGGCAATGGCCTGCTCGCCCGCGATACCGGCCAGACGCCCGAGAAAATCTCCGAGGATTTTAGCCGCGATCGGTTTCTCACGCCGATCGAAGCTAAAGAGTACGGCTTTATCGACGAAATCCTCAGCGCGCGGCGCTGATTGCCTCTGCCATCCACATGCTACTACAGCCACTCTTCGCCCCGCTCCCGTGCTGGGAGCGGGGCCGGGGGTGAGGGCAGTACATGATGGCGAATCGTATCCTGATGATTGCGCCTACCAGCTTCTTCGCCGATTATGGTTGCCACGTGCGGATCTGGGAAGAAATCCGCGTGCTCCAGCGCCGTGGTCATATTATCACGCTCGCGACGTATCACAACGGTGATGATCTGCCCGGCGTCGATACGCGGCGCTCGTGGGGGGTGCCGTGGCTGCGGCGCGCTATGGTCGGCAGCTCGCGTCACAAACTGTATCTCGATGCCGCGCTCTCGTGGCGCAGCCTCCGCGTCGCGCTCGCCGAACGCCCGCAAATCATCCACGCCCATCTGCACGAGGGCGCGTTGATCGGCGCGGTACTCGCGCGCATCACCCGCGCACCATTGCTCTTCGATTATCAGGGCAGCCTGACGGCCGAGATGCTTGACCATCGCTTTGTCCAGCCCAGTAGCCCGCTGCTGCCGCAACTCCAGCGTCTCGAACGGTTTATCGACCGCACAGCTGATGCGCTGGTAACCTCGAGTGACAACGCCGCTGCCCGGCTGCGCGCCGCTGGTCACGTCCCCGCTACGAAGATCTTTACCGTCGGTGATGGCGTACCGACCGACCGGTTCGTTCCGTTCGATGGATCGCCCGCCTGGGAGCAGCAGCGCCACGAATTACGCACGCAGCTTGGTATCCCGGCTGGCCAACGGATCGTGATCTATGCCGGGTTGCTGGCCCCCTACCAGGGCACCAATCTGCTGATCGAGGCCGCAGCCCGGATCGCCCCGCAACGTCCAGACGTGCATTTCCTGATTATGGGGTACCCCGACCCACAGAGCTACCGCGCGTATGCGGCTTCGCTCGGCATTGCAGGTCGCGTCACGCTGCCCGGTCGCATCTTCTATCGTGATCTGCACGCCTACCTGGCGCTCGGCGATGTGGCGCTGGCACCCAAGATGAGCCTGACCGAGGGTAATGGCAAGATTGCCAATTACATGGCGCTCGGGTTGCCGGTCGTCACGTTCGAGACACCCGTCAGCCGCGAGTTCCTCGGCGATGCCGGGTTCTATGCCGCCTACGGCAGCGCAGACGATCTGGCCGCACAGATCCTCCGCGCGCTCGATGACCCGCAACATGCACATGCACGCGGCCGCGCCGGGCGGCAACGCGCCGAAAGTCACCTCTCGTGGGAGCACGGTGCCGACCAGTTTGAGGCAATCTACCACGCGCTGCTTACGCCGGCCACGCGCCCTGCCCCTCGCGCTCGACGTGATAGCCAGCCTGGCTGAGATGCGCTATCACCTGCTGGCCGTGTTCGTCGTCACGCACTTCGAGTACCATCTCGACGCCCACCCGATCCAGTGGCGGTAGCCAGGCCGCGCGCCGGTGAAAGATATCGATCACGTTCGCACCCGCTGCCGCCACCTGCTCGACCAGCGGCGCAAGGTTGCCCGGCCGGTCATCGATACTGGTTTTGAGCAACAGATAGCGCCCCTGCCGCACCGCCACCTGCTCCAGCACGCGGCCAAGCAGATTGGTATCAATATTGCCACCGCAGAGTACGACACACACGCGCTCAGCGGGTGAGAGTGCGATCTTGCCCGCCAGCAGCGCCGCCAGCCCGGCAGCCCCCGCACCCTCGACGACCAGATGGCAGTGCTGCACCGCGTGCGCGATCGCGCGCGCGATCGCGTCGTCATCCACCGTCACGATCTCGTCAACGTGGCTGGCGATGATCGGCAGCGTCAGGTCACCCGGTCGCTTGACCGCAATGCCGTCTGCGATCGTGCGTGCGCTGGTGGCGGTCTGTGGTGCGCCCGCCGCAAGCGATGGCTGGACGGGTGCACAGCCTGCCGCCTGTACACCAATGATCCGCACGCCGGGCACCAACGCGCGCAGCGCTAGCGCGATCCCCGCGATCAGCCCGCCGCCGCCGATCGGCACCACCACCGTCTGCACGTCCGGCAACGCGGCCGCGATCTCGAGACCGACCGTACCCTGACCCGCGATGATGCGCGGATCGTCAAACGCGTGAATGTAGGTGTGGCCGTCGCGCGCGCTGAGCATGCGTGCGTGTGCCACTGCATCATCAAACGATGCGCCTTCGAGAATAATCTGCGCGCCGTAGCGCCGCGTGGCGGTGACTTTGGTGAGCGGCGCGCGCACCGGCATCACGATCGTGGCCGGAATACCGAGCAACTGCGCTGCGAGCGCCACACCCTGCGCGTGGTTGCCCGCCGAGGGTGCGATCACGCCGCGCGCGCGTTCATCCGGCGTGAGCTGGCTGAGCGTGTTGTAGGCACCGCGAATCTTGAACGAGCCGCTCCGTTGCAACGACTCGGCCTTGAGCCAGACCACCGCACGCAGATCAGCCGAGGCACGATCATCCGGGATGATCGGCGTCTCAAGAATGACCCCGCGCAACAGTGTCTGCGCCGCACGGATCGTGTCGATCGTCACCGTCACCGCGCGAGATCCTCGGCGATATTTGCCGCCTGCGAGGCCACGATCTGGAAGCGCTTCGCCAGTGCCGCGTCGCCGCCGTCATTTGCCGCATTCATCAGCACTTTGGCCGCCGTCTGCACGTCTCTGAGACCCGTGCGGTCACCGGTCAGCTTGTAGCCCGCCATCGTGCGCTGGAAATATTCGATAATCTGATCGCTGTTCAACGTGGAGACCTCCTCGTCACTGTGCTGGTTCACGTGGCGTCGATTGTACCACGCCCGCGTTCCGTAGCGGCGTATCGCGATGCACCGCTACGGAAATGCGTTTGCATTCCCGCCCGGCCTCTGCTAGCATCCAATGATACCGGCCGACGATCGATGAGGTTTTGCGTGCCACAACCACTGGTCATCGGCGTCGCGGGCGGCAGCGGCAGCGGCAAAACGACCGTCTCGCACGCAATTCTGGCGCGGGTGGGTGCTGGTCGAATCGCGTTCCTGCCACACGACGCCTACTATCACGATCTTGCGCATCTGCCGCCCGAAGCGCGCGCCGCGTTCAATTTTGACCATCCCGATGCGCTCGACAACCAGCTCTATCTCAGTCATCTCGATACGCTGCTCGCGGGTGAACCGATCGCCGTGCCGACCTACGATTTTACCGGGTATGTGCGCCGCAGCGAGACCACTCGCGTCACGCCACAACAGGTCATCTTGCTCGAAGGGATCCTGATCTTCGCCGATGCCGCACTGCGCGAGCGGATGAGTATCAAGCTGTTTGTCGATGCCGATGATGATCTGCGGCTGATTCGCCGCCTGCGGCGTGATTCACGCGAACGCGGCCGCTCGGTCGATTCGGTGATCGACCAGTATCTGCGCACGGTGCGGCCAATGCATCTCGAATTTGTCGAGCCGTCAAAGCGCTATGCCGATATCATTATTCCGACTGGTGGTTTGAATACGATCGCGATCGATATGGTGACAGCGCGGATCGAACGTTTGTTGAACGAAAGTACAGACTCGCTATGATACCTGGAACGCACATCGACACATATGAAACACCGGTCGCCGTCGTCGATCTTGATCGGCTGGAAGCCAATATCGCGCGCTTGCAGGCCTATCTTGATCGGTACCGGATCGCCAGTTTCCCGCATACCAAAACGCACAAAATCCCACAGATCACGCATATGCAACTCACGGCGGGCGCAGCCGGGATCTGCTGCCAGAAGCTCGGCGAAGCCGAGGTGATGGCCGATTCGGGTTGTACGCGAATCGTCATTCCCTACAACATCCTGGGCACAGCCCGGCTGGCGCGGCTGGCGGCGCTGATGCGGCGCGCCGAAATCAGTGTCAGCGCCGATTCATCCGAAGTGGTGGTCGGGCTTGCCAGCGCCGCACAGCAGGCGGGCAGCACGCTGGCAGTCTTTGTCGAATGCGACACCGGCGGTGCGCGCTGTGGCGTGCAGACACCCACACAGGCCGCCGCGCTCGCGCGCCAGATCGCGGCTACGCACGGGCTCGCATTCGCCGGGCTGATGACCTACCCGCTCGGTCCGGCGCTCGACCCGTTTGTGGCCGAGACGCGCGCGCTGCTCGCGCCGGATGGCATCAGCATCGAACGCGTCAGCGCGGGAAGTACCGCCGGGATGTGGCACGCGCACGAACACGCATGTGTCACCGAGTATCGCGCCGGGATGTATATCTACGGTGATCGTGGCACACTCGCAAAAGGGGCGATCGCGCGTGAAGACTGTGCGCTGCACGTGCTCGCTACGGTAGTCAGCCGCCCGACCGCCGCCCGCGCAATCCTCGATGCGGGCAGCAAGGCGCTCAGCAGCGATCTGAGCGGCCAGCTCGGCCACGGCCTGATCCTCGAGTACCCCGATGCGGTGATCGAGAAGCTCTCCGAGGAGCACGCGCACGTCGATCTGCGCCAGTGTACTGGTGCTCCGCAGATCGGTGAACGGGTGACGATCCTGCCAAATCACTGCTGCCCGGTCAGCAATCTGTTCAACGAGATCGTTGGTGTGCGCGGCGATCTGGTCGAAGTCATCTGGCCGGTGGCGGCGCGTGGGCGGCTTACCTGAACATCGTAGCTGTTATTCCCTGAACGCATCAGGCATCTGCGCAAAGATCGCCATATCACGCGGGCGCAACACCAGCAGCGGGATCTCGCGATCCGTCCGGCGCTGATACATCGCATACGGTGGATACACCTCCAGTAATCGTGGCCAGTAGCGTGCGCGATCGCCGCTCGCCACCGGTTCCGCCGTAACTTCGCTGCGCAACGCGCCGATCTGGATCAACGCACGCGGGTTGGCGAGCAGATTGAGATACCAGGTCGGGCTGCGCGGCGCGCCGCCGTTCGAGGCCACCAGCACGATCGTATCACCAAACGGCAGATACAACAGCGGCGCAACCCGCAGGTGCCCGCTCTTGCGGCCCCAGGTACTCAACAATAGCATTGGCAAGCCGAAGAGCGTCGCCGTCAGCCGCCCGCCCGAAAGCCGGTACGTGGCCACGTGCAGATCCGTCGCCACCCGTTGCGCCCGCCGCGCCCGCTCGGTGTACGGGCGGCCATATGTCCCCTGAGTATCAGTCATGCATATCTCCCCTATCAGTGCTCCCGGCTTCCAGCGTTCAACTCTCAATTCTCAATATGCTACACTACCTGCCATGACACGCGAACTGCTCATCTTCGCTGCAGCCCTGATCTTCTCGATGATCGGCACGCCACTGGCGCGCCGGGTCGCCCTGCGCGCCGGGTTTGTCGATGCGCCGGGCGGACGCAAGACGCAACATATCCCGGTACCACTGCTGGGTGGCGCGGCGATCTACGGCGCGTGTATTATCGCGCTTGTCGCGTTTGGTGATCGGTTCTACGTCCGCGAGTTGATTGGAATCTTGCTCGGCGCGACGCTCGTCTCGCTCTGTGGTCTCGCAGATGACCGCTGGGGATTGCACGCCTATGTCAAGCTCGGCGGGCAAGTGCTGGCCGCGATCGTCATGATTGTCGGCGGCACGCAGGTACAGTTGTTGCCCGAACCGTGGCAGTGGCTCAATTTGGTCATCACCTTGCTCTGGGTCGTGGGTATCACCAACGCGCTCAACCTGCTCGACAACATGGACGGGCTCTCGAGCGGTGTCACCACGGTTGCTGCCGCCTACTTCTTACTGCTGGCGGCCATGAGCGGCCAGGTGCTGGTGAGCGCGCTCGCCGCCGCGCTGATCGGCGCGTGCCTCGGTTTTCTGCGCTACAATCTCAACCCGGCTACGATCTTTATGGGCGATACAGGCAGCCTGTTTCTGGGTTTTTTGCTCGCTGCGCTGGCGATCAAGCTCCGGTTCCCCGCCAATACTCCCTGGGTCACCTGGCTGGTGCCACTGTGCGTCTTGTTGGTGCCACTGCTCGACACAACCCTCGTCTCGGTCTCGCGCCTGCGTCGTGGCCGCAATCCGCTGACCACCCCCGGGCGCGATCATCTGTCGCATCGATTTGTCGCGCTTGGCCTGACACGGCGTGAGGCGGTGCTCTGCTGCTATCTGGTCGGCTGCTTTGGCGGGCTGCTGGCGGTCTATATTGCGCAGGCCAACGCACCCGATGCGTATATCGCGGCGTCTATGCTGGGGTTGCTGGCCAGCGTCACGATTATCTGGCTCGAACATCGTTGCCCGGTGAATACCGATGGTGTCGCCGTCGATCACCAGATCAACCCGATCGACCACGAAAACAATTCGTAGGCTTTGTGTCCTCTGTGTCTTTGTGGTGAAGATTGACCCACCGCTACCGTAGCCCGCCGTCCACTTCACGCGTGCTGCGCAGATACCAGCTCGCAGCGGTGACAAAACGCCCCTCACGCCCAAAACGCAACATCTCGCGCTCCTCGCGGCCTGCTGCCGCATCAGCCACCAGACCCTGCAAATCGCTCCGGGTATAATGCACCAGCATCGGCTGATACAGCACGATTGCCGGCGTCAGATCTACCCAGCGGCGCTGAAAGGCGATCGTCGCCGCTGCACGCGCATCATCCGAGACGACCTGCCGTATCGTTTCGATCAACTCGTCGATCCGTTCGTCTTGCAAGCCCGCGTAATTCAACCCGTCCGCCGCACGGCCGCTGTGCCACAGTTCATAATGATCAGGATCGGGGCCGAGCCGTTGCCAGCCGTGCAGCGCCATCGTGAAACGCCGCGTATCCAGCCGTCGCCGTAGCTCAGCCGACTCGACAACCTCGACATCGATTGCAATGCCAATCTCACCCCACTGACGCGCAATATCGCGCGCGGCGAGCAGCCGCTCAGGTTGATCGTCCGTCAGCAGTGCAAGCCGTAGCACCGTGCCGTCCCGGCTACGCAGGCCGTCTGCGCCTGTCGCAAAGCCGAGATCATCGAGCAATCCGGTCGCGCGCACCGCATCTGCCGCTGGCCAGAGCGGCTCGGTCGTGCTGCCCCACCAGCCACGCAGGACTGGTGTGTCTAGTCGTACCGCATCTTCGCCAAAAATGCTGTCGATCAGCGCATCTTTATCGAGCCCGACCGCCAGCGCACGCCGCAGCCCACCGTCCTGCAACAGCCCACTACGCATATTGAAGCTGAGGATCGTATAACTATCGAGCGGGCGCGCGGTACGCGTGTAACCGCGCGGCACCATCAGCCGTGCAGTCTCGGCCGAGCCGAGGAGCGCGCCACCCGCAACATCGCCACGCGTCAGTCCGGCAAGGATCGCCGCGTCGTTGCGAAACTCAAGCGTCAGCGTATCGAGAAATGGTCGCCCACGATAGTAGTGCGGGTTGGCTGCCAGCGTGGCACTTTCGGCATTGAGGCTCTGAAGGATGTATGGCCCCGCGCCGACTGGATTACGACTGAAGCTGCCCGTCGACCATTGTTCGGGCGGGATGTCGCGCAGCAGGTGCGCCGGCAGCAGTGGGAAGCGCGCAGCGATCGGCAACAGCGCCGACGGGCTCGTCAACGCACAGCGGATCCGGCGATCGTCGACACGCTCGATCAGCGCCTCACGCCAGATCGCGGCCACGTTGCGGTCACCTGCAAAACCCGGGCTCTGTACCGCCCGTAAGGTAAACAGCACATCGTCAACCGTCAGCGGCGCACCATCAGACCACAGCAGGTTGGCGCGTAGCGTAAAGGTATAGACATCGCCCGCGTCGTTGGCCTCCCAGCTCTCGGCCAGGCCCGGCTCGGCGTACCCGTCGCTCCCACTGCGCGTCAGTCCTTCGAAGACCAACGCATTGATATCCGCCGCGCCAGGATCTGCCAGTGGGTCACTCGCCAGCGGGTTGAGTTGAACGGGTGCGGCGCTGGTTGCTTCGATATAGCTCCCGCCTGCGTCAGGCAGCTCGACCGATGTCGCCGTCAGCGCGAGATTTCCCATCAACAGGACAACCAGCAACAGGCTACATGCGGCGATCACCAGTTGCCAGCGAATACGACGCGCCACCGGCGGCTAAACGGTGACGGGTGCCGGGAAGATCGGCAAACTGGCGATCAGCGAGAGGATCAGAAAGATCACACCCAGCACAATCGTCGCCTGAAAAATCGTCTTCTCGACACCACGCTTGGTGGTGTAAATGTCGGTGTTGCCGCGCGATTGCAGCCCCGCCGTGCGCCCCTGCAACACGACCAGAAAGATAAGCGTCGCGCTAATTGAGATCAGCGCGATCGAGATAGCAGTCTCCACAGATTCTCGCTTTCAAGCATTTGTTGTTCCGTTCCTAAAAGTATAACATTCGTGTGAGATACCAGCAAATTGCCTATTGCATATCTGTTAAACCTATGTTATAAATTGATTATCTCCTTCTCCTCTCTTCTCTTGTCCGAAGGGTCTGGCTTGCCAGGCCCTTTGGGCTTTTTTGCGCCCGGTGCTGTAGCGCATTGCGTCATGGTGTTCGCAAGCCGTGCTATACTGGCACAAACCGGCGCGTGCAACGAAAGAGGACAACAATGGAGTATGTTCTTCCCGAAGAGATGCGGCTTTTGCGGCAGATGGTTCGCGATTTTGCCAACAAAGAGGTCGCGCCAATCGCGCGCGAGATCGACGAAGAAGAGCGTGTGCCGTTCGACGTGCTGCGTAAGGCTGGCGCTCTGGGTCTGATGGGGTTGCCCTTCCCCGAGCAGTACGGCGGCGCAGATGTGGGTATCGTCGGCTACTGTGTGCTGATGGAAGAGCTGAACCGTAAGTGTGCCAGTACGGCCACGATCATTGGTGCGCACGCACAGTTGGCCGCGATGTCGATTTACCTTGGTGGCGATGATGCCCAGAAAGACCGCTACCTGCGGCCGCTGTGCGCGGGCACAAAAATCGGTGCGTGGGCGCTCACCGAGCCAGGTGCGGGCAGCGATGCAGCACATCTGCGCACCACCGCAGTGCGCGAGGGCGACACGTGGGTGCTCAATGGCAGCAAGATGTGGATCACCAACGGCTCGTTTGCCGATATCATCATCGTATTCGCGGCCAATGATCTCGCGCTTGGCGCACGTGGCGGCATCAGCGCATTTATTGTCGAGAACGACACACCCGGGTTTCGCGTCGGCAAAGTTGAGCCAAAGATGGGGTTGCGCGCGTCGCACACCGCCTCCCTGTTCTTCGAAGACTGTCGCATTCCGGCAGCGAATCTGATCGGCGAAGTCGGCCGTGGCTTCCCGATCGCGATGCAGACGCTCGACATCGGGCGTTGTGGGCTTGGCGCGTGTAGTCTTGGTAGCGCAAAAGAAGCGTATGAGATGTCACTACGCTATGCTGTCGAGCGGCAGCAGTTTGGCCGCCCAATTGCCGATTTTCAGGCGATCCAGTTCAAGCTGGCGCAAATGATTGTCAAGATCTATGCAATGGAGCAGATGGTCTACGATTGTGCGTTTCGTGTGCAGCGCGGCGAGAGCGCTACTTTGGAGTCGAGCATCGTCAAGCTGTTTTGCACCGATTCAGCATCGCAGATCATCGATGATGCTATTCAGATCCACGGTGGGATGGGCTTCTCGCGCGAGCTGCCGCTCGAGCGCATGTACCGCGATGCACGCGTCACCCGCATCTTCGAGGGGACGAATGAGATCCAGCAGCATGTGATCGCCAGCGAGATTCTTAAGGGCGTTGGTCACCGCATCAAGCTGTATTGAGCCGCGCGCGAACCCGGGAGGCGCGGGCGTATGGCGGGTTTATTGCGCAATTGTCATCAAAATGTAGGATTTGGGCACTGGCACGCGCCAGATGGCTAGGCTATAATAGCCTCAGGCAAGGTCTATCTATCGCAGTTATGCTCTGGTTCAACGCGCCTGGTTATCGCGGTTGCGGTTGATCACCGGCGCAGTCATCAGCGTCCACGAGGCACCACAACTGCACGAAATGGAACTAACTGACCGGCGGCTTGCGGCGCTTACGAGCGTCACCGGTGCGATCGAGGTCGCTGCAACGCTCGATGAATTGTTGCTGCTCACCCTCAGTGAGCTCGCGCTGATCTTCGATGTGGGCTTTGCCGCGATTGCGCTGATCGAGGGCGAGTGGTTGCGAGTCGCCGGCGAATCGCCGCCGCAGATCGCCAGCGCACCCGTGTTCGCGCTTGGAGCCACCCCCGCAGCGCACGCCGTACTGAGCGAGCGGCGCGCCAGCACTGTGCTCGTCGATGCGCAGAGCAGCGATGCGTTGTCTATTCTGCTCCACACGCGGCGGGTCGCGAGCGCCGTGATTGCGCCGCTGATCGCCCAGGATAGTACCAGCGGCATACTCATTCTTGGTGATGGGCGGCGCGGCCGCAACTTCACTAGCGAGGATCGCGCGTTGCTACGTGTGCTCACCGGCTTGCTCGCGCCGACGATCAGCGCGCTCCAGTCGCACGAGTCGGCCGCACGCCGCAGCTATGAACTCGCAACCCTCAACGAAATCGCGACGACCGTCACCTCAACGCTCGATATGCACGAGGTCTACCGGCTGGTGGTGCAGAAGCTGAGCGCCTATTTTAATGTTGAAGCTGGCTCACTCTTGCTACGCGATGATCTCACGGATGATTTGATCTTTGTGATGACGATCGAAGGTGGCGAGGAGAAGCTGGCCGGCGTGCGGGTTCCGGCCGGCGCCGGTGTCGTGGGCGATGTGCTACTGCGGCGGCAATGGGAGATCGTCGACGACGTACGACGTGATCCGCGCCACTACACCAAAGTCAGCGAAGATGCCGGGTTTGTCACGCGCAGCATCCTGTGCGTCCCCATGATAGCCAAGGGGCGTGCGATCGGCGCGATCGAGTTACTCAATAAGCTCGATGGACGCTTCACCGCAGATGAAGCCGAACGGCTGACGCGTATGGCGGCGTTTATTGCCGTCGCGATCGATAATGCGCGGCTCTTCCAACAGGTGAGCGACACGCGCGACCGCCTGACGTTGATCCTCGCTGCGGCTGCCGATGGCATTATCCTGTCGGATACGGCTGATATCGTCCAGACGGTCAATCCCGTTGCGGCAATGTTGCTCAATAGCACGGCCGATGCGCTCGTTGGCACGCCACAGGCCGCCGCGTTCGATGCGCTCGCGCGCCGTGCGCTCGGTCCGCCGCGCGAGATCGCACCCGGCAATGGCCACGCCGTGTTGCAGGTTCGCGAATGGACCTTGAGTGGGAGCGAACGTCGATTTCTGCGCGAGATTGTGCTGCCGGTGCGCGATCCAAACGGCGTAGCATATGGTCAATTGACGCTGCTGCGCGATATGACGCAGGAGCGCGAGCTCGAACAATTGCGCGATGATTACACAAGTATGCTGGTCCATGATCTACGCGCACCGCTGACCGCGATCATGAATGGTGTGCAAATGCTCCAGCGCGGCCTCGGCGGGCCGATAGCCGATCAACAGCGCGAAATCTTGCAGATCGCGCATCAGGGCAGCCAGGCGATGCTGCGGTTGATCAATAATCTGCTCGATATTTCCAAGCTCGAACAAGGGCTGCTTGATCTCGATCGGCGGCCGGTCTCGCCGTATTTGCTCGTCGATGCTGCGATTGAACGGTTGGACGGTTCGATCCGAAGCCACCAGATCCAGGTCGTGCCGATGCTGGCGGCACACCTACCGACGCTTGATGCCGATGAAGATAAGGTTGTGCGCGTGCTCCAGAACCTTGTTGACAATGCGATCAAGTTCTCATCGACCGGCTCGCAGGTAATCGTCGGCGCGTATCACGCTGCCGCACCGCCGCCAGATTTCCACGACCGTGCATTACCGGACGAAGGTTTGGTCTTCTTTGTCCAGGATCACGGGCCTGGTGTGCCGACGGCATATCAGGATCGGATCTTTGAAAAGTTTGGGCAGGTTACCGGGCAACGCGTCCGCGGCACGGGATTAGGATTGGCGTTTTGTCGGCTTGCGGTCGAAGCGCACGGTGGACGAATCTGGCTTGATAGTAGCGAGGGTGCAGGGAGCACGTTCGCGTTTGTCCTGCCGTTGAGCGAGCAGAAGAGCTATGCGTAATGCACTTCGCGCGTTTCGTTCGCGCATCAGTTACAAAATTGTCGTGCCCTATCTGGCGCTGACACTGATCGTCATGCTCATCGGTGCCGCGATCTCGGTTGGCCTGGTGGCGGCATCGGTCGAGGAGCGTATCCAGAGCCAGCTGACCCAGTCGGCGCGTAATACGTCAGATGCACTGGTGCGCCGCGAGCGCAATTACCTCGAATTCCTGCGGCTCGTCAGCCTCGCGGGTGCCTCGCAGACGCTGCCCTCGGTCGCCGAGGCGTTTACACTCGATGACCGCCGCTCGCTTGAGCAACTGTTGCTCACCTATTATCAGTTTGGTACCAACCGCGCCGAGGTCGACTTTGATCGCCTGATCGCGTTTGATAGTGATGGGGCAACGCTGTTTGATTTCCAGCGCGTTTCGGATGAACCTGAAGCGGCACCGATTCGGATCGAGGGGCTCGATATCTCACAGGTGCCATTTGTGCAGCAGACGATCAACAACGTACAAATCAACGGCAACGATAAATTCTCCGGGCTGATCATCTTTGCCCCCGATCCGCAGCCACAGTTTTATACGACCGTGCCGGTACGATTTCAGGGTCGTACGGTGGGCGGGATTATGATATCGAGCAAGACCGACCGGCTGCTGGCGGCGATCGAACGCAATAATGAAGCACTGGTGACGACATTCTATGATCTGAATGGTCAGGCCACCTCATCGACGCTCCTGCCGCGCAGCGAACTCGGCGCATTGCAGATGTCTTCCGAGGCACTCACAGCGCTGCGTAGCAACGAGGCACAATCGATTTTTACGGTTTTGCTACGGCAACGCGAATACGGGCTGGTATATAGCCCGCTAGCGATCGCCGACCAGCAAGTAGGATACTTTTCAGTCGGTCTGGCGCGTGATTTTCAGGTGCAAGATCTCTCCACCAGCCGCGGTGCGATTATTGTGATCACCCTTGTGCTGGCGGTGGGTTCGGTACTGCTCGGCTACCGTATTGCCCGCGAAATCACACGCCCGCTCAATTCGCTCGTTGAGACCGCCGAAGCGGTGACCTCGGGTGACCTTGATCGGCGTACGCTGATTAACTCCAACGATGAGTTTGGTACGCTAGCGACGGCATTCAACGAGATGACCGAACGCCTGCTGGCGCTTTACCGAACCAGCCGCGATCTCAACCGGTCAATTGTTGTCGATGATGTACTCGCCGTCACGACTGAGACCGTCAATCAACTAGCTCCAGAGACGCGCGTGTTTGCGCTGGCAAATGATGATTATGGTGTGCGCTATCTGAAGAGCGCAAAAATACTCTTGCCGGGCAGTCTCGAACGTGTGCTGCTGGCAGTCGATGCGCCGGTGTTACACACGCTCGGTGCGCTCCGCGAACGCGGTACGTCGCTCAATACAGAAGATGCACCGTTTGACGAGCTTGGTCTGGCGGCTGCCGGTTTCGCACGCGCGATGATCACACCGATCGTTGTGCAGGGCACGACGGTCGGTGCATTGATCTTCGCGAGCGCCAGCGAGACCGCCTTCAACGAGCGCAACACTGATGCGCTGGGGGCGGTGGGCAATATGAGTGCGAGTGTACTTTATAATGCTGTCCTGTTTGATCGTGTACAAAACGAGGCCAGCGAGCGGCAGGCGATCCTGCAATCGATCGCCGATGGTGTGATTGTGTGTGATCCCGAGCAGCATATTTTGCTCATGAACGAGACAGCTGAGCACATGCTCGGTGATGTCACCGCACACAATGGCAGGCTACGGCTCGATGACCTGCCACTGATACGGGTCGAGGCATCGAGCGATTTGCTGGTGACCAGCGGCACCGATATTGAGCACTATCAGATTGGCCAGCGCACCGTGAGTCTCACCCGCGCACCCGTCCGTGGTGACGATGGCAACTCGCTCGGTCAGGTCGTCGTCATGCGTGATATCTCCGGCGAGATCGAGCTTGATCGTGCGAAGACAAACTTTATCGGTACCATCTCTCACGAATTGCGCTCGCCGCTGACGGTGATCACCGGATATGTAGATATTATCCTGCGTGGCCTGGTGGGCGAAATTTCGGATGAACAGCGCACCTACCTCGAGCAAGTTCGCGCAAAGGCCGATGTTATCACCGGGATCGCGCGTAATGCTGCGCATGTGGCGCTACTCGATAGTGGGAAGTTTGAATTTGAACCAACTGCGCTCAGTCCGGCGAGCGTTGTCTCGTATGCGGTCGATCCACTGCGACGGCAATTCAATCAGCGAAAAATCGACCTTCAGGTAGCGCTCGACACGGCACTTCCCGATGTCCTCGCCGATCGTGAGAGTATCAATATTGCGCTCACCAACGTGCTTGATAATGCGCTGCGCTACACGGGTAGCGGGAGCGTCCACGTTCAGGTCACCAGCGAGGACGACGAGATTGTCTTCGCAGTGCGTGATACCGGGCCGGGCATTCCGCCTGAGGAGTTCCCACGGCTCTTTACGCGTATCCACCGTATCAAGGGTAATGACTCGGTTGAGCGCGGCAGTGGTCTCGGTCTGGCAATTGCACGGCAGATCATAGAGCGGCATAATGGCCGAATCTGGGCTGAGAGCACGCTCGGCACGGGGTCTGTCTTCCGTATTGCACTGCCGGTTGCGCAATGATTGATGCACCAGCCACAAATCCCCCTGCATCGCTGCAGCAACAACCGCGCGAACGCGAGTCGCTGCGCTGGATTATTTTGCTGGCACTTCTGCTCGGTATGATTTTGGTATGTTGTGTCTCCGAAGTGATGATTCGCGCGCTCAAACCCAACAATAACCCTTCATTGAGTAATATGCTCTCGCGTGAGAGCGCCGATTACTCGCCCTGGGCATTTGCAGTCCTGCCACCGCTCCAGTCTGACTTGATCGATGCGCAGATCAGCGATCGTACCACCGCGACGGCAATTGCCGCGCTTGGTAGCGCTACACCGATCACTGTGGGGGTTGTGCCGACGGCAATTATTGAGGTCGTTGCGCCTGCACTCAATGCGCCTACACCAACAAGTGAGGGCTTACTGCTGCCACAGCCGACGGTCACACCACGGCCAACTGGTGCGCTGCCGACAAGCGATCCGGTTAATGTCGTGCCGCCGACTGGCCTGCCTGTTGTCACGATTGTGGTGATCTTCCCGACAGATGCGCCGCCGCCGCCGACGACCACCCGGATCGCGACGCCGACGACCATCCCCAACGCGACGACGACTGTTGGCACTGCATTGCCTACCCTGACGCACACACCAACCCGCATTGGTGATAGCCGCACCGCGACACCAACCCCACCGACGGGTACACCCGCGACACGGACGCCCGCTACGACATCCGTGAGCAGCACTGCCACCGCAACATCGACAAGTATCTTTCAGCCAACCGATACGCCTGTGGCGACGCTGACGCGTACGTCGGTGATCGCGACGCGCACCACCACTCCCGTCAATACTGCTGTGCCGCCAACCAGCACCAGCGCGCCACCCGCGCAGCCGACGAGTACAATCCCTGCGGCAAACACAGCTGTACCGCCGACCAGTACGCCGCTGCCGCCGACCAGTACGCCGCTGCCGCCGACCAGTACGCCGCTACCGCCAACCAGTACGCTGGT
>JAYUYF010000459.1:0-3970 GCA_043752605.1 Roseiflexaceae bacterium | reverse complement strand
TCGAGGGCTCGTATGCGCGCACCGGGCTGCTGAGCGATGCCGAACTGCTCGATAGTTACCCGGCGACCTATGCCGCGTTTGCGGCACGCCAGCATCGCTGGATACGCGGCGACTGGCAGATCGCGGCCTGGCTTTTGCCGTGGACGCCGAGCGGGCGTGGCCCGGCGCGCAATGTGCTCTCGCCGATAGCGCGTTTCAAGATCTTCGATAATCTGCGCCGTAGCCTGCTACCACCCGCTACCGTGGTGCTGCTGATCAGCGGCTGGCTGCGCGGCCGCAGCGCGCTGGCCACCACCGGCTATGCGCTGCTGCCACTGGCGCTGCCGCTGGCCCTCGAAGCGTTTGCGGTATTCACCAACCTGCTGCGCGGCCCGGATCGGCGGCTGCTGCTGCGTGCCAGTGCCACTCAGCTGGCGATGAGCACCCAGCGCATATTGCTCAACATCGCGCTGCTGCCTGACCAGGCGCTCACCAATCTTGATGCGATTCTGCGCACACTGGCGCGTCTGCTGCTGCTGCGTCGCAATCTGCTCGAATGGGAGACCGCCGCCGCTGCTCAATCGCGGCTCGTCAACTCGTGGCGCGCGTTGCTCAGCCGCACCGCGCCACTGGTGGCGGGCAGCGTGCTCACCGCGCGCAACGCGATCGCACCCGCCGCACCGGTGATCACCAGCTGGGGTGCTGCACCCGCGCTGATCGCCTGGCTGGATCAGCCGTTTCATACCACCGAGGGCCCGCTGGCCGCTGATGACCAGCTGCTGTTGCGGCGTCTCTCGCGCGCGACCTGGGCCTTCTTCGAGGATTTTGTCACCGCCGATGCCAACTATCTGGCGCCCGACAACTTCCAGGAGACCCCGGCACCGCTGATCGCGTACCGCACATCGCCCACCAATATCGGCCTGCAGCTGCTCGCCGATCTGGCAGCCTATGATGCCGGCTACATTGGTGTGACCGAACTCACCGAGCGCAGCGAACGCGTCTTCGCGGCGCTGGCCGCGTTGCACCACGAGCACGGCCACCTGCTCAACTGGTACGATACGCGCACGCTCGAACCGCTGCCACCCGCGTACGTCTCGACCGTCGACAGCGGTAATCTGGCCGGCGCACTGCTGACGCTGCGCCAGGCCTACCTGACGCTCCACATGCACCCGGTCACGCCGGAGCAGATCGCGGCCGGACTCGAAGATGCGCTGCTGCTGGCGCGCGAGCAGACCGCCGCCGATGACGGCGTGACACAACAGCAGATCGCGGCACTCACCGAACTGCTCGGCGCGCTGCCCACCACACTCACTGGCTGCCGCCCGCTACTCGAACGGGTGCAGATGATCACCACCGGGACGAGTGCTGCTGCGGCTGGCGGCTGGCTCACACGCATCGCCGCGCAGGCTGGTAGCTTCCTGCGCGATCTGGACGTAGGGGCCGGTGCCGACTGGCCGGGTCAGCCGGCGGAAATGCCTCGCCCCTACGATGCGCGCCCCGCCGCCCTCGTCGCCCGCCACGCCGCGCTGGCAGATGAGGCCTTCGCACGCTTTATGGCGATGGATTTTACCTTCCTGTATGACGAACGTCGCTACCTGTTTTCGATTGGCCATAGTTTCACCGAAGGCCGCCGCGACGCATCCTATTATGATTTGCTGGCCTCCGAGGCGCGGCTCGCCAGCTTTCTCGCGATTGCCAAAGGCGATGTGCCGCAGGAACACTGGTTCCACCTCGGCCGCACCCGGATCGAATCGGGCGTCGGGCCGGTGCTCGCCTCGTGGAGCGGCACGATGTTTGAATACTTGATGCCGCTCTTGCTGATGCGCAGCTATCCCGAGACCTTGCTCGACACCAGCTATCACACCGCTGTGGCGCGCCAGATCCAGTATGGTCGCGCGCAAAAGATCCCGTGGGGCGTGTCTGAGTCGGCGTTCAACACCCGTGACCCAGCCATGAACTATCAATATCATGCCTTTGGTGTGCCCGGTCTCGGGCTCAAGCGCGGTCTGGCCAATGATACCGTCATTGCGCCGTATGCCACCGCGCTCGCGCTTCTGGTGCAACCAAAGGAGGCGCTCGCCAACCTGCGCACACTGCTCGACGCCGGGATCGCGGGCCGTTATGGTTTGTATGAGGCGGTTGATTATACGCCCGAGCGCCTGCCGCCCGGCGCGAGCCATGCTATCGTGCGCTCATACATGGTTCACCATCAAGGGATGAGTCTGCTGGCCTTCGCCAGCCGCTTGCAGGGCGAGCGTATGCAGCAGCGTTTCCACACTGATCCGCTGGTGCAGGCCACCGAGACGCTGCTCCAGGAGCGCGTAATCAGCGGCGCGCCGTTGTTCCGCCCACCAGAAGTCGCCAGCGTCGGCGCGCCGCTCGTCGCGATCGTGCCAGCCGTGCGCCACGTAACAACGCCGACGACCGCGGTGCCGTTTACGCATGTGCTCTCGAACGGTACCTACAGCGTGATGCTCACCAACGCCGGTGGTGGCTATAGTATCTGTGATAATCTGTCTGTCACGCGCTGGCGGGCAGATGTGACGCGTGACAACTGGGGCAGTTTCTGCTACCTGCGTGACGCGCGCAGCGGCCTGGTCTGGTCGGCGGCGTATCAGCCCACTCGTCATGTGCCGCAAGACTATCGTGTAATCTTTGGTCTCGATAAAGTCGAATATCGCCAGCAGACCGCCGGGATCGAGAGCCGCCTCGAAGTCACGGTCTCGCCCGAGGATAATGTCGAGGTGCGCCATCTGACGCTGGTGAATCTGACCAGCGCCCCGCGCGAGATCGAGGTCACCAGCTATGCCGAGGTGGTACTGGCCACGCCGGCCGCCGATGCGGCGCACCCGGCGTTTAGTAATTTGTTTGTCGAGACCGAGTTTGTGGCCGAGCACGATGCGCTGCTCGCATCACGCCGCCCGCGCAGCGCGAGCGCGGCGCGCCAGTGGGCAGTTCACGTCGTGGCGGTACGTGGCCACGCCAGCGAGACCGAGTTCGAGACCGATCGCGCCGCGTTTGTCGGCCGTGGCCGCACGACGGCCAATCCGCAGGCGCTGCATGGCGCGCTGGAAGGCCACGCCGGGGCAGTGCTCGATCCAATTTTTAGCCTGCGCCGTCGCGTCCGCATCGCGCCGGGTGGCAGCGCACAGGTCACCTTCACCACCGGTATCGTGCCAGACCGCGAGCAGGCGCTGCGGCTCGCCGACCGTTACCGCGCGCCCGAGGCTGCGAGCCGCGCGCTCGCTATGGCGTGGAGCGATAGCCAGATTGAGTTGCGCCACCTGAATATCAGCGCCGCCGATGCACAGCGCTTCCAGCGGCTGGCGGCCGCCGCTATCTATCTTGATCCGACCAAGCGTGCGCGGCCAGAGTTGTTGGCGCGCAACACGCGCGGCCAGTCTGGTCTGTGGGCGTTTGGCATCTCGGGCGATGACCCGATCGTGCTGGTGCGCGTCGCCGTGGGCGCGGATCTGACCCTGGTGCAGGAGCTGTTGCAGGCGCACCAGTACTGGCGGCTCAATCGGCTCGCGGTCGATCTGGTGCTGATCAACGAGGGGCCGGGTGGCTACCTGCAGACCGCGCACGATCATATTCTGGCGCTGGTACGCGGCAGCGGCTCGGGCGCGTGGCTCAATCAGCGCGGCGGGATCTATGTGCTGCGTACCGATCTGCTCAGCGAAGCAGACGACATTCTGCTACAAACCACCGCGCGCGCGGTGCTCTCGACCGACCGCGGCGGTCTGGCGCAGCACTTGCGCCGCCGCGAACCTGATGCCGCGCCACAACCCGCGCTGCCGTACATCGATGATGGTGCGGGCAGCAGATCGTTGCCGCCGATCGATCTCGTGCAGCGCACCGCATACGGTGGCTTCGACACCGATGGCACCTATGTGATCGACGTGCTGCCCGGCGAGACTACCCCTGCACCCTGGTCGAATGTGATCGCCAATGCACGCGCTGGCTTCCTGATCACCGAGCGTGGTGGTGG
>JAYUYF010000458.1:0-3976 GCA_043752605.1 Roseiflexaceae bacterium | reverse complement strand
GTAATCGGCCGGGGGGTGGTCCGCACCAGCGGCGGCGGTGTTTCCGCGACAGACGGTAGTGCGAGCACCTTTGCGCGAGACGGTGCACAATATTCTGTGCTATCCTTTGTCTGGCGCAATGTGAGAGGGCGGCCCGCTGGCCGCGAGCGTGAACGATGGACGCATTTGGTCTTCGTGGACAGGTGGTTGGCGACTATTCCGCCTACATCCAGAGTTTTCTGACGATCCTCGACCCGCAGATCCGGGAATTTGTCGATAGCAGGCTCGCCGAGGGGCTGCTCTGGCCCGATCCGCTTATCCAGCTGAGCCCGGCGTATCAGGCCGCCGAGACGATCGACGAACTGGCGCGCGCGGGCATTGTGCATCCCACGACGGCCGCGCTCTTTCGCGCGCGGGGTAGTTCGCTGCGGCTTCATCACCATCAGCGGAGCGCGCTCGATCTCGCGGCACAGGGCGCACACTATGTCGTCACCACCGGGACGGGCTCGGGCAAAAGTCTCACCTTTCTGCTGCCGATCGTTGACCATGTGCTGCGCAATCAGCCCGCGCGCGGCGGTGTGCGTGCAATCATCGTCTACCCGATGAACGCCCTGATTAATTCGCAGGAAGAGTCGCTCAAACGGTACGCCGCCAATCTGCCGCACGAGACGCCGATCACATTCCGCCGCTACACGGGCCAGGAACGCGACGCGGAAAAGGCGGAGATCCGCGCCAATCCGCCACATATCTTGCTCACAAACTATGTGATGCTGGAGCTGATGCTGACGCGACCCGAAGAGCATGTCTTTCTCGAATCGGTCGGCACGGCGCTCCAGTTTCTGGTGCTCGATGAACTCCACACGTACCGTGGTCGGCAGGGTGCCGATGTCGGGCTACTGGTGCGCCGCCTGCGCGAGCGTTGTGGTAATCCACACCTGCAGTGTATCGGTACCAGCGCCACAATGGCGCGCGGCGACACACGCGCGGCGCGCAATACGGCGGTTGCAGCGATCGCCAGCAAACTCTTTGGTGTCACGATCGACCCGGCACACGTCATCGATGAAACGCTGCGCTGGAGCGTTCCGACAAGCACGATACCAGACGGGTCGGCGCTTCGCTCTGCGATACTGGCACCGCAGCACGCCAGCACATGGGAAGCGTTTGGGGCAAACCCGCTTGCGGCCTGGATCGAATCGACCTACGGGCTGCGCGACGATGGTGATGGGCGGCTCAGCCGACGCGACCCGATTACGCTCGCTGAAGGCGCAGACGAACTGGTGAACCTGACAGGTCTGGCGCACAATCTGGTCGTCCATCGCCTGGTCGATCTGTTTCGCACCGGCAGTCAGCTACGCAACGCAGCGACGGGTGAGGTCGGCTTTGCCTTTAAACTGCATCAGTTCTTTTCCCAGGGCGGCGCGGTCTACGCAACGATCGACGACCCGACGACCCGTTTCCTGACGCTCGATGGCCAGCACTATGCGCCGCCCGCCGCAACCACAGCCGATGAGCCCGTCGCACTCCTGTATCCGCTGGTCTTTTGCCGTGTCTGCGGCCAGGATTATGCGCTGTGCGCCTACGACGACGCGAACGACGCGATCGTCCCGCGCCCGCCGCTGTCGAGCAGCGAGGATACGCCGGGCGCAGGGTATCTGGCGCTGGATCCCGACGGTTTCTGGCCCGATGATGCGACCGAGCTGTTGCCCGAATTCTGGTTTGACGCGCGCAAGAGCGGCCCACGGATCAAGCGTGACTACGCCGCATTTGTGCCGCGCCGGATGTTTGTCGCTGCCGATGGCACCGTGAGCGATGTGCCCGCCCCGGCACACACGCGGAGCTGGTATGTGCCGGCACCCTTTTTGACGTGCCTGCGCTGCGGCGAGGTCTACAGCAAGCGCCAGAGCGATTTTGGTAAACTCGCCCGCCTCAGCAGCGAGGGCCGCAGCACCGCAACCACATTGCTGGCGCTCTCGGCGATCATGCAACTGCGCGCCGATACCGATGTGCCAGCACAGGCGCAGAAGCTGCTCAGCTTTACCGACAATCGGCAGGATGCCAGCCTGCAAGCGGGGCATTTCAACGATTTTGTCAGCGCGGCGTTGCTGCGCGCCGCACTTGCACGCGCAGTGGCGGCCCAACCTGCGGGCATCGACCATAGCGCAATCGCGCAGGCGACAGTCGCTGCGCTCAACCTCCAGCCTGTCGATTATCTGAGCGAGAAGCTCGCCACGGCTGACCGCTCGGTACAGCGCGCGCTCACCGAACTGATAGAGTATCGGATCTACGCCGATCTTCGCCGTGGCTGGCGCGTGACGCAGCCAAATCTCGAACAGTGTGGGCTGCTGCTGGTCGATTATGCTGATCTCGCGCCGCTGTGTGATGACGATGCCGCATGGCAGCACCACGCAATCCTGGCTGCCGCCACACCTGCCACGCGTCTGCAGGTGGCGCGCGCGCTGCTCGATTACATGCGCCGCGAGCTGGCGATCAGCGCCGAGTGTCTGACGGACGAACGTCAGGAGATGCTGCTGCGCCGCGTGGCCGATACGCTCAAACAGCCGTGGGCCTTCGACCAGCACGAACGTCTGTTGCAGGCGACACGGTTTGTCCACAGCGGCGTGCCGCTTGCGCCGTTTGGTGAGCGCAGCCTGGGGCCAAATACCACAATCGGGCGCTTTTTGCGCAGCGCACAAACCTGGCCTGGTCTGGAGGCGACGCTCGGTGGGGATGCCTACGCGGAACTGGCCCGTGCGCTTACCGATGTGCTGTGTGCCAGTAACGTGCTCGCCACGGTCAGCGCAAACGCACACGCGGGCTTCCAGATCCGGGCGGGTGCGCTGCTCTGGCGTCCCGGCGACGGGACGGTGCAGCGTGATCCCGTGCGGACGCGCCGCATGAACTTACCACAGAGCACGCCGCCGCCCCAGCCCAATAGCTTCTTTGCCGATTTTTATCGTGAGGTGGCCGAGAAGCTTGGCAGTACCGAAGGGCGCGAGCACACGGGTCAGGTGCGGCAGAGCGACCGCGAGGATCGTGAGCAGCGCTTCCGCGAGGGCAAGCTCGCCGCCCTGTTCTGCTCACCGACGATGGAACTCGGCATCGATATCGCCGATCTCAATGTGGTTCATCTGCGTAATGTGCCACCCACCCCCGCGAACTACGCGCAACGCAGCGGACGCGCCGGGCGCAGCGGTCAGCCCGCGCTGATCGCGACCTATTGCTCGGTTGGTAGTGGGCACGACCAGGCCTATTTTCGCAAGCCGGTGACGATGGTCGCAGGAAAAGTCGTTGCGCCGCGGTTTGATCTCGCGAACCAGGACCTCGTGCGGGCGCATATTCACGCGCTCTGGCTGAGCGCCACCGAGCTCTCGCTCGGGCGCTCGCTGATCGAACTGCTCGACACCGCCGATGCTGCGGGCAATTATCCGCTGCGCGCCGCTGTCACGCAGGCGCTACAGCTCGGCGCGCCGCAACGCGCCGCGTGCATCAGCGCGGGCAATCATGTACTGGCGACGCTGGCCAGCGAGTTGCAGGCCAGCAGCTGGTTTGACGCCGACTGGGTGGCGCGTCAGATCGCTGCTGCACCTGCCAGCTTCAATGCGGCGTGTGAACGCTGGCGCGACCTGTATCTGGCGGCCGAACGCCAGCTCACCGAGGCGCGCGCGGATATTGACCGGCGGTATCTTGGCAAGGCCGACCGTGAAGCCACTGAGGACGCACGCCGCCGCGAACGCGAGGCGCTGCGCCAGAAAGATCTCCTGTGCAACACCGGTCGCGCCGATGAGTCCGATTTTTATCCGTACCGCTACTTCGCTGCCGAGGGCTTTCTGCCGGGCTACAACTTCCCGCGGTTGCCGGTGCGCGCGTTCCTGCCGACCAGCAGCGATGATGGCGCATTTATCGATCGGCCGCGCTTTTTGGCGCTCACCGAGTTTGGCCCGCGCAATATCATCTATCACGAGGGGCGCAAGTACCGTGTGACCCGCGCGATGTTGCC
>JAYUYF010000457.1:0-3984 GCA_043752605.1 Roseiflexaceae bacterium | reverse complement strand
CGGCGGGTGTGAGTGGCGCGTAGTAGAACGAGAAGACGCGAATCAGGCGCGTGCCGAGCGTCTCGGCGGCGACAAACGCGCGGTCGAGCCGGGCGAGTTCGAACGCTGCTGGCTGATGGAGCAGCGATTTGCCGATCGGGCTGGCGACGGCGCTGACGCCAAACCCGGCCTCGGCGAGCAGCACCGCCGCACGCCGCAGGTCATCGTCGCTCAGGGCGAGCACGTTCTGGCCCCAGGCGCTGCGAAACTCAATCTGTGCGATACCCTCGGCGGCGAGCACGGCGATCTGGGTCGCCAGATCATCATCGATTTCGTCGCCAAAGGCGCTCAGCATGAATTGATAGCTCATTGTTTGTCTCCCTCGGAAATGACACGGTGACCGGGTGAGACGGTGACACGGTGAGGGATTGAGCCAGTTATCATCACCCCGTCACCGTGTCACCCCGTCACCCTCTCACCTTGCCAACCACGCACGCAACAGATCAGCGTGCTGTGACAACGCGATCTCGGGATCGTCAAGCTGCGGGTGCCATTTTTTCTCCCACTCGACTGAGAGCCAGCCACAGTAGCCCGCCGCGTGCAGCGCCGCCAGGATCGCCGGCGTCGGCACCGCGCCATCGCCGAGCAGCGTGAGATCCCACGGCTCGCCACCATTCGCGCGGGGGCGGCCATCTTTAATATGCACCAGCAGCAGCCGGTCGCGCAGCAGCGCCAGCGTCTGCGCGGGGGTCTCGCCCACGCGGCACGGGTGCAGCAGATCCCACAGCGCGCCCGGCCCTGGCCCGGCAAGATCGAGCGCAGCCGCCACCTGCGCACCAGCGCTGAAGGCATCGTGGGTCTCGAGCGCGATCTGGACACCCAGTGGCGCGCCGTGTGCAGCCAGGAGCGCGAGGCTTTCGGCAGCCTGCGCATGGCTTGTGCCACCGCCAAAGACGCGGATCAGTGGTGCGCCCAGCTCGGCCGCCAGTTCAAGCATCGCCACGCCAGTGGCGCGTTCGGCTGTGGCGCGTGCGGGATCGCTGTGCGCCACCTGTACCGACGTATCGAGCGCCACCACCGCTAGTCCGGCATCGGCAAGCGCGACGCGGATCTCCTGGCGCGCAGCAGTGGGCAGCGCGGGCGTGATCACCTCGCCCGCATAGAGCCGCAGCTCGATCCCCTCGTACCCAAAGCGCCGTGCCGCATCGGCCGCCTGCGCGATGCTCCAGCCAGGGCAACCGAGCGTCGAAAATCCGAGTTTCATACCGCCTCCCACTGTGCTTGCATGAATGCCAGCGCGGCGGGGGCCTCGGCCGCCAGATCATCCCAGCCGCACTCGGCCGAGATCCGCGCATCGTAGCCTGCGGCGCGCACCGCCTGCATGAACTCAGCATATGCGTAGCCGCCCCCGCCCGGCGCGCGCCGCCCGCCATCCGCCACGTGCACGTGCGCCAGCAATGGCGCGGCCGCAGTCACGTTGGCAAACGGCTCGTGCTCCAGTGCCAGATGATGGAGATCCGCGAGCAGGTGGACACCCTGCAGCCCACGTTCGACGATGAACGTCTGGCATTCGGCGACCGAATTGAAGACATTGCACTCACTGCGGTTGAGGTGTTCGAGCGCCAGCGTGATCCCCGCGCGCGCCGCCTCTTCGCCCGCCAGTGCCAGCGCATCGGCCAGCCCATCGAGCGCAGTGGCGCGTGGCAGATCATCGGGGATCCGACGCGCCGCACCACTGCCCAGCACCGCCACCACGCCGCCGAGCGCGACCATGCGGCCAAACGCCCGCCGCAGGTAGGCGCGCACGGCGGGCAGATCTGCGTGTGGTCCAGGTAGCGGCAGCGCGGCCGGGATCAGCAGATTGAAGACTTCGGGGCATAGTGGTGCTGCAGCCAGCGCGCGCAGCGCCGGCAGCGCGGTGGTATCGTCGTCGAACGGCTGCACCGCCGACGCAGGCAACTCGCAGAAATCAAAGCCAGCAGCGGCCAGGATTGTGATCGCGTCTGGCCCAACACAGCAGCCGTAGCGCATGGTGGTACTCCGTATGGTGGGGGTTCGAACTCACCCCCCCGTCCCGCGCATGGGCGCGGTGGCTGAAATGGGGCACGTTGGTCGACTCCGTATGGTGGAGTTCGACCTCACCCCCTGCCCCGTATGGTGGGGTTCGACCTCACCCCCCGACCCCCTCTCCAACGTGGAGAGGGGGAGTGTGGCGTGCGGGCGGGTCACATTCGTACAGGGGCAAGCATAGATCAGCGCCGGCGCGCTGTCGAATCCCGCGTCGCTACGCGCCGCTACGGCAGGCGGCACTGCCCCCTGCACCCGCGTGGGGGGCCTTTCGGCCCCCTCAAACCCCAAAACCGCACATTGCGCAGCATCAGTATATTGGGCTGTATTTGCCCGATCGGCAAATAGTTTGTCTGGTGCATTGAGCCTGCGCTGCAACTCGGCGAGTCATCCTGAAGCCGCAGGCTGAAGGATCCGGTGGGACAACAATGGGTATGTTAGACTGAGTCTACCCCGGCGGTGTAGAAGCGCCATGGGCGTTCGTCAGACATGCACGGCCTCGCGCTCGATATATGGACGGAGTTCGGCACGCAGCGCTTTGTCGGTCACGAAATCCACCGGTCGCTATCCGGTGCTCCGGTGCGCGGCACACCACCCGTTGCGCCAGGACGTGATCACTACAGCAACAGTCCGGCCCATTCCCCTGACAACCGGGGAGCGGCTGGTACGCTTCGCACACGTACGTACGTCGCGCCACGCGGTCTCCACGTCGATCGCCGTGGCATGCGTTGCGCGACCAATACTCATTCGCGGACATGGCCACGGTGCACTGGATGCCATGCCGCCGGTAACATAGGCTGGGTGCCGTGGTACAGCATCACTTTCGATGAATAGTCGTCACCAAGTTGGTCACGTTACCCAAGGAATAACCAGCCAGAGTCCGCTATGCTGGCAGCAGGCATTACCCACCACGTCAGGAGCGCGACCCCATGCCACATCCACGCCGATCTGTGGTGAGACCCTAAAACTGGCAGATTCCTCTGTGAGGATCCCCCCACGAGGAGGGGTCTGTGCGAACCAGTTCTCATACGCCGGAGCAGATCAGCAAAATCCTGGAGCAAGCCGACAAAGGTGCATGCCGTGTTGCGGCCATCTGTCGCGAAGATGGCATCGCCGCGAACACGTGCTATCGCTGGCGAAAAACCTCTGGTGGCATGGCCGTGCACGAGGCGAGACGGCTCAAAGACCTGGAGCAGGAGCATGCGCGACTCACGCGGCTGCTCGCCGAGCGGATGCTCGAGCACGATTTGCTGAAGGAACTGATCCAAAAAAAGGCCTGACGGTGGCCGAGCAGCGCGATGCGGTCACGTTCCTGGTCGCGGGTGGGCTGTCGGTGACACGCGCATGTCGGCTGATACAGCTGGCGCGCGACCTTTCCGTACGTGGCCCAGCCCCGTGACGACGACGCGGCCGTGCTGGTGCAGATCCAGTCGCTGGCCGCCAATGCGGTTGACGCAACCTATCCGGGGCATATCTGGGCCGATGATTTTGTCGCGGATGCGCTGGTCGACGGCACGCCATTGCGCATCGTGACGGTGATGGACGAATGCACGCGCGAAGGCCTGGCGATTGATGTGACACTGATCATATCCGCTGAGCGGCTCCTCCAGGTGCTGACGACCCGGGTGACCGCGCACGGCACACCCGCCTGCCTGTGGCCAACCGACGGTCTTCCAACCCGGTCGCCAGGTGCGCGTCTTCAGTGTTGCATTCCCCGGCACGAATCTGGTGTGGACGCTGAATGGCCGGACAAGTACTGCCAGTCGGAATGCGGCGCGGTGTCCATAGCGCGCTCACGGTGATGGCCATCGCATACGCATCAGCAATTGCGATGGCCATCGTGTCAGAGGTAGACGATGGTTGCCACATCCAACAGCGTTTCACCACGATCACGCCGCCCGCAATGGTTCAGGATCGCCGCAAAAACCGGTAGTGGCA
>JAYUYF010000456.1:0-9585 GCA_043752605.1 Roseiflexaceae bacterium | reverse complement strand
GGGGGGTCGGGCTGGGGGGGTGAGGCAGTGCTGCGCCGCATCGCTCTGCATTGCTTTAGCCCTCCCGCTCCGTTCGGAGAGGGGGCTGGGGGTGAGGTCGGGCTGGGGGGTGAGGTCGGGCGGGGGAGGAGGTCGGCCCGACACGGCGCGTTCCCCGTGGTACAATCCTCCCAGCATCCGCCCACCCCCCGGAGACTACTATGCGCCGCTCACTGACCGCACTGCTGCTGTCGTTGCTGATCCTCTCGGTAGCAGCGTGTGCCGCCCCGTCCGCCGCCCCGCTCGCCACGGCAGTACCGCTCGCCACCAGCGCGCCGACGCTTACCGTTGCGCCTGCTGCGCCAGCGGCAACCGTCGCGCCGACGCTCAGCGCCGATCAGGCGTTGTTTGCCACACTCGCGGCTGCGCCATCGCCCACGCCCCAGCCGACGATGGTGGGGCCCACGGCGATGCCGACGATCACGCTTGGGCCGACGCGCCCAGGTGCGCCGCTGGCCGATGCGTGGCAGGGGCGCGCGTGCTACGAGATCTTTGTGCGCTCGTTCTTCGACTCGGACGGCGATGGCGTGGGCGATTATGCCGGCATGACGCAGCAACTCGATTACATCGAAGAGCTTGGCGCGCGCTGTATCTGGCTCATGCCGGTGACCGAGGGCTTTAGCTACCACGGCTACGATGTGACCGATTTCTATGCGGTGGAGCAGGACTTTGGCAGCGCCGACGATTTTCGGGCGTTTGTGGCCGCAGCACAACAACGCGATATCAAGGTGATTGTCGATCTGGTGCTCAACCATACCTCAGCGCAACATCCCTGGTTCCTCGCGGCGAGCAAAGATACCCAGAGCCCCGAACGCGCACGTTATATCTTTGCACCCAGCGACCCGGGCTACCGCGGGCCGTGGGGCGATACCGCCTGGCATCGTAGCGCGGCGGGCGATTATTATTACGGTGTCTTCTGGGAGGGTATGCCCGATCTCGATTACCGCAATTCCGCGAACCTGGCGTATGCAAAAGAGGTGATGGATTTCTGGCTAAACGACCTGGGCGTCGATGGCTTCCGGCTCGATGCGGTGAAGCACTTTGTCGAGAATGGCCGCGACCAGGAGAACACGCGCGAGACCTACGCGCTGCTGCGCGATCTCGGCGATTACGTGCGCGCCGCAAAGCCGGGCGCATTTACGGTGGGCGAAGTGTTTGGCGGCGGCCCGAGCGTACTCGGCGCATATTACCCCGACCAGCTCGATAGCTATTTCACCTTTGGGTTGTCAGATGGAATTCTGAATTCTGCCAGAAGCGGGCGCGCGGGTGATTTCAACACTGCCCTGCGCGCCGTGCTCGAAACCTATCCTGCGGGTCGTTTCGCGCCGTTTCTCACCAACCACGACCAGGAACGCACCATGACGCGCCTTGGCGGCGATCTGGGCCGCGCGCGCGCAGCAGCCTTTGCACTGCTCATGCTGCCTGGTACGCCGTTTATCTACTATGGTGAAGAGCTTGGGATGACGGGTGCCAAACCCGATGAACGGCTGCGCACCCCCATGCAGTGGGCACCCGGCACGGGCGCGGGCTTCACCACCGGCAACGCCTGGCAGGCGCCGCAGAGCGATGCCGCTACAGTAAACGTCGCCGCGCAGGACGCCGACCCCGATTCGCTGCTGAACACCTACCGCGCGCTGCTGGCGTTGCGCAACGGCGACCCGACGCTCCAGCGTGGTACAACCGTGCAACTCGCGGCATCCGATCCGGCGTTGGCCGCGTTTGTGCGCCAGGAGGGTGATATATTGCGGCTGGTGGTGATCAACTTTGGTGCCGCCGAGGTCAGCGGTGCCACGCTCAGTGGTATGCTGCCGCCTGGCGAGTACACCGTGCGCGCATTGTATGGCACCGCCGCCGCCGCACCGCTTAGCAGCGATGGCACCGTCGCGGGGTATCCGTTGCCGCCGTTGGCACCGTTCGGCGGGTACGTGTGGGCATTAGCGATCCCGTAGGGCCGAGGCATTCCGGTGCCGCACAGCTTGCTGCGCGGCACCGGGTTACCACTCACCGCACGACGACCGTGAGCGATCTGGCTTCGCCGAGCGCGGTACGCGCATCGGTGTACTGGCTGGCGGGCAGCCCGATCGCGTACCAGCCGGTGGTGACGGTATAGCTGCCCGGTGGGGTATCGGGCGGCAGCAGGATATCAAAGGTCTCCTCGACGATTTGGTCGGCGGGCCACTCGGTGCGCGGTAGCAGCGCGTAGGTTGGCAGATGCACCACGCGCGCATCTGGTAGTCCATCAAAGTGGCTGACGGCCAGCGCGCGCCGCGTCGCCAGTGCATCCGTGCCACGCCGCCAGACAAAGGTCGCGCGCAGATGGCGCACACCGGTCTGGATCATGCTGGCGCGCACCAGCTCTGCGCCGCCAAAGACCGCCTGTGCGGGCGCGCGATCATCCGGGCGCAGCTGGAATGTGCTGGTCAATGCCTCCGGGGCATCGGGAGCGCCAGCGCGCGCAAAGCGCAGCAGCCCATCGCGTGCATCGGTCAGCAGCCACGCCGGGTCACGGAGTAGTGCGGCGATCTGCGCGCGCTCGCCGTCCACACCACCGGCGTAGCCAGCGCCCAGTGGCAGGTAATAATCAAACAACGCATCGGTCAGCACCACATCGGCCTGGGGCAACAATTGCTGGAGCCGGTCGCTGCTGGGTGGATCAAACGCATAGCGCGCCACGTACAAGGTCGTGCGGTTTACCAGATGCGGCGTGAGGAAATTTGAGGCGATGATCGCATCATCGCTAGTGGCCGCCAGCGGCAGCCATGCGTCCTTGAGCGCATCACGGCTGGTGCGGCCGTAGGCAGCGGCATCAAAGCCACGGCCGGGGCCGCCGATCCAGAACAGCGGGTTGAGCGGGGTATCCACCAGCAGCGCGCCGCATAGCGCCACAATTGCAGCACCAAAGCCAACATCGGCCTGCCAGTTGCGCGCGCGCCGCTGCGGTTGTGCGGCGCGCTGCTGCATCGTGGCGGCTCCGGCAGCAAACGCCAGTACCACAAACGGCCCCACCAGTGCAAAATGATGGTAGCGATAATCCGATGCACCGCCTGGCCCGGTCGATACCAGCGCCGCCGCGGCCAGTGGCAGCACCGGGAGCAGCCAGTGCGCGCCGTGACGTGCCACCAGCATAGCCGGGCCAAGCACCACCAGCGCGGTCAGGATTCGTGCGGGCAACGTCGCGGCGATCAGGTTCCACTGGCCAAAATAGTAGCCGATGTACTCGGCAGCGCTGCCGGTCGTCTCGCGGCCCGCATCGGGGAAGATCGGCCGGATCAGCACAAATGCGATCATCGCATAGCCGAGCGCGAGCGCGGCGGTGAGCAGCCCGAGGCGGCGGCGGCCGCGCCAGACCAGCAGGAGCCCGAGTGCGGCGACGACGACCGCGACATAAAACTTGAAGCTACACGCCAGCACCGCAAAAATCGCAAAGCGCCGCAGCCGCCCGCCGTCGAGCGCATCGAGCGCGAAGAGCAGCAGTGGTGCGGCCAGCGTATCGCCGTGCAGATCAAACAGTACTGCGGTGAGGTTGGTGGGGTAGAGCAGCCAGACCAGCGCCGCCGCGCGCCCGATCTGTTTTGTACCTGTATGCCGCAGCCCGATGCGGTACGCCGGTACGGCGGCACTGGCAAACAACCCGGCCTGGATCACGAGCAGCAGGCGTGGGTCACTCCACAACCGATACGGAATCGCCAGCAGCAGGTAGCCAAGCTCGACGTGCCCGGCCAGCCGCGAGGCGCGCATCCCTTCTGGCCGCGAGTAGAGCAGCGGCTCACCCTGGCTCGCACTCCAGATCGCCTGCGCCATATTGCCCAGGTCGTACATGCCAATGTTGTACGCCTGGTAGCGCGCCACGCTCAGCCAGGCCAGCATGCTGCCGATGCTGAGCAGCAGCAGCCAGAGCAGCGGGTCGCGCGGCAGGCCGATGTGCGGTGCTGGCGGTGCGGCCGCCAGCGGCTCGTGGCGATGGCGGCTCAGCGTTCGGCCGCCTGCGTGTTGATTTCATCGCGCACGACATAAATCGGCTTGTTTTGCGACTCATAATAGATGCGGACGATCAGCTCGCCGAGCAAGCCGAGCGAGATAAATTGCACGCCGATCATCACCAGCATCACCGCCAGCAGCAGCAGCGGCCGGTCTGCAATTGGCATGCCGAGAAACAGCTTGATATACGTCAGATAGCCACCCGCCAGCACACCGAGCGCCATCGTGATCACGCCCAGCAGCCCGAAGACCTGCATCGGGCGCGTGCCGTAGCTCAAGAGAAAGCGCACCGTCACCAGATCGAGCACGACGCGCAGGGTGCGGCCAATACCATATTTTGATTTGCCAAACTTGCGCGCCGCGTGGCGTACCGGGATCTCGGCCACCGCCACACCCTGCCAGCTCGCGATCGCCGGGATGAAGCGGTGCAGCTCGCCGTACAGCCGGATGCCGCGCACGACATCGAGCCGGTATGCTTTGAGCGAGCAGCCATAATCGTGCAGTGCTACACCCGTGACCTGGCTGATCAGGCGGTTGGCGATGATCGAGGGCAGCCGCCGGTTGAGAAAGGGATCCTGCCGCCGTTCGCGCCAGCCGCTCACCACATCGTAGCCCTCATCGACTTTGGCGAGCAGCGTGCCGATATCGGCCGGATCATTTTGCAGATCGGCATCGATCGTGATCACCACCCGGCCGCGCGCGCGGTCAAAGCCAGCCGAGAAGGCGGCCGTCTGGCCAAAGTTGCGGCGAAAGCGCACCACACGCAGCCGTGGATCGCGCGCGGCATACTCGCTCAGCAGCGCAAAGCTCCGATCGCGGCTGCCGTCATCGGCGGCGATGATCTCGTACGGTTTGCCGAGCTTCTCGAGCTCGGTCGTCAGCCGCTCGTATAGCTGCGGGATGCTCTCTTCTTCGTTGTAGATCGGCACGACCACCGAGATCTCGGGGGTGGCAGCGATCAGCGCCGGCGGCGCGGTACGTCGGGTTGCTGGTGTCATCACATTGCTCATTGAGCGGCGTGCGCCGCAGCGTGTCTCGCCGCTATTGTACCCGATGTCGTAATGTTTACGGCACGTACGAGTTGCGCACGACCATCGCGGCGATCGCGATCCAACAGACGGCTTGCAGTTCGACCATCCGCACCAGCACCTTGCGTTCGTGCGACCAGAGCGCGAGCTGGATGAAGATTGGGTAGATGATGGTAAAGCGCCGCACCACGCTCATATACGGGTATTCGGGGAAGACGATCGACAGGTTGAGCAGGATGATCACTGCGGTAAAGATCGCCGCACCACCGCGCTGCCGCCAGATTGCGCGGCATGCAACCACCAGCATCGCGAGCATCAGTACCACATTGATGACCAGATCGTAGTAGGGCCGGGTGGCCATTTGATCGAGCGCATATCCAGCGTTGACCCACGGCCAGCTGAAGTATTCGGTCCAGATATTGGCAAAATCAGGTGATACGAGTAGCGCGCTGACGAGCGTCTGTGGCTGCGACCAGTCGAACATCACATCGCCGAGTGTGCCACGATACACCAGCCAGCCCGCCAGACCGAGCGGGATCAGCGCCACGCCCGCCAGCCCGTGCAGTGTGCCGCGCACCCGCCCGGCGCGCAGGTTCGCGCCCTCACGCTGCCACAGTTCGTAGAGTACCGGCAGCGCCACCACCGCGCCTGGCTGCTTGGTGAGCACCGCCAGCGCGCCACACGCGCCCGCCACCAGCCAGTGCCCCCGCGCCGCTGCCAGCATCGCACCCACGATGCCGAGCAACAACATCGATTCGGTATAGGGCATCAGGAACACGAAGCCGAGCGGGCTGCACATCAGGAGCAGGGTGGCACGGCGCGCGGTACCCACGTCGTAGCGTTGCTGCACCAGCGTGTACAGCACTACCAGCATCGCCACACAACAGATCTGGTTCACCAGCCAGAGCCCCAGATCATACCGCCCACCCAGCGCTCGGCCAAGCAGCCCGCCGAGCACCGGGAACGCCGGGTGGAATGCCGTGTCGCCCGCTTTGTGCCCGTACCCATGTTCGGCAATCCCGAGATACCAGTTCACATCGTAGCGTTGCACCGAATGGAGCACCACCCGGTCGAGCCACGCACCCAGCGGTGCGCTCGGCGGCCAGACCGCGATCTGGCGCTCAACATCGGTCTTCGGGAACAGCGCCGAGATGCCGACGGCGATCAGCGTGAACAGCGTCAGATGGATCGCGTAGAGCGCAAGCGTATACCGCAGGGCCGTGTGCCGGGGCGCGCGTATCAGTGCGGCGGTCATTGGAGTGGCAGGTGCCGTGAATTCAGCCTGCATGTGCGCTCCTATGCTTGTGATAAGTTAATCTGGGCAGATACCTGGCATCAGATTAGTGCCAGAACGGGTCGCGCTATTGTCTCTAATCGTGGTGAATTCAGAGCACAAAGGCATGGCGCACATATAGCGTGCCGATCAGTAGCCAGAGCGTGCCTTGAATTGCGACAATGAGAAGCAACACCGTGCGCCGTCGTGTCCAGAGCGCGAGCTGGATGAAAATAGGATAGATAATTGTAAAGCGCCGAATGGCCACGAATATCAATGTCGGCGGGATGGTCGACAGACTGAGCAATGTGATTACGACGGCAAAGATCGCTGCACCGTCGCGCTGTCGCCAGATCACAAATCCGATCATTACGAGAATGGTTACCAGAACCAACACATTGATCGCGTTGTAAAGATTCGGGCGTTGAATGGCTTGACTAAACGCGTATCCGGCATTGACCCACGGCCAGTTAAATGATAATCCCCAGACATCGCTGTACGACGGGGTGACAAGTACGGCGGTTATCATCGTCTGTGGCTGTGACCAGTCGAACGCTACATCACCGAGCGTGGCGCGGTACACCAGCCAGCCCGCCAGCCCGAGCGGGATCAGCGCCACGCCCGCCAGCCCATGCAGCGTGCCGCGCACCCGTCCCGCGCGCAGATTCGCCCCTTCGCGTTGCCAGAGCTCATAAAGCATTGGTAACACCACAATTGCACCTGGCTGCTTGGTGAGCACAGCGGCGGCACCGCAGCATCCAGCGAGCAGCCAGCGCCCGTGCCCGGCCGCGAGGACTGCTCCCAGAATGCTCAGCAGCAGCAGCGATTCGGTGTACGGCAGGAGGAATGCAAAGCCGAGTGGGCTGCACATCAGTAACAATGTGGCGCGACCAGCGGTGGGCAAATCATACTCGCGATGCACAAGTCGATAGAACATCACCAGCATCGCCACGCAGCATACCTGGCTGACGAGCCAGAGACCGAGACCATAGTGTGCGCCAAGCAGGCGGCCGACAGCTCCACCGAGGAGTGGGTAGAGCGGATGAAATGCAGTATCACCCACTTTTATCCCATAACCAGATTCGGCGATGCCCATGTACCAGTACACATCGTAGCGCTCGATCGAGCGGAGGACGACCCGGTCGAGCCACGTGGTAATCGGTGCGCTCGGCGGCCAGACCGCGATCTGTTGCTCGATTGGCGTTCGTGGATACTGCGATGACACGGCCGCAGCGAGCACGATTAAGACCGTCACGTGGGCGACATACAGTCTGAGGGCGTGGCGTAGTGCCTGACGCCAGCTGCCAGCGTGCACTGCCGCCGCCGGGTTGCCGAGCGCGGCCGCCGGGTGTTCAAGTTGCACGCAGCCCTCCTTTGCTACGCTTGCGCGTGATTACGGTACAAAGGCGTTGCGCAGGTACATACTGCTGATCAGCAGCCAGAGCGGGAGCTGGATCGCGACGAGCGTGACCAGTACGCTGCGCCTACGTGCCCAGAGCGCCAGCTGGATGAAAATCGGGTAGATGATCGTGAAGCGCCGGACGATGCCCATGTACGGCCAGTCGGGGTAGACGATCGACAGGTTCAGCACAATGATCGCCATGGCAAAGATCGCCGCCGCGCCGCGCTGCCGCCAGATCGCGTACAGCGCGATCGCCAGCAGTGCCAGCATGATCACGACATTGATGATTAAATATGGATACGGGCGGGTGAGCAACTGGTCGCGCGCGAACCCGGCGTTGACCCACGGCCAGCTGAAGTATTCCTTCCAGACATCGGCGTACGATGGGGTGACGAGTAGCGCGCTGACCAGTGTTTGCGGCTGGCTCCAGTCGAACGACACATCGCCGAGTGTGGCACGATACAGCACCCAGCCCGCCAGCCCGAGCGGCACCAGCCCGATACCCGCCATGCCGCGCAGTGCGCCGCGCCAGCGCCCGCCGCGCAGGTTGGCCGCTTGCTGTTGCCAGAGCAGATACAGTAGCGGCAGCACCACCACCGCACCCGGCTGTTTGGTGAGCGCCGCCACGGCACCACAGGCCCCCGCCAGCAGCCAGCGCCGCTGTGCGCCAGCCAGCAGCGCGCCCAGGATGCCCAGCAGCAGCAACGATTCGGTGTACGGCAAGAGAAACGCAAAGCCGAGCGGGCTGCACATCAATAGCAGAGTTGCACGGCGCGCGGCGGTAGCATCGTAGTGCTGCTGTACCAGCAGGTAGAAGACCGTCAGCATCGCCACACAGCATACCTGGCTCACGAGCCAGAGACCGAGGAAGAAATCGCCACCGAGGATGCGCCCGACGATGCTGCCCAGCAATGGGTAGAGCGGGTGAAATGCGGTATCGCCACTACGGTGCCCGTAGCCCTGCTCGGCGATCCCCATATACCAGATCACGTCGTAGCGCCGGATCGCATAGAACACGATCGCATCGAGCCGGCTGGCGGCGAGCGCCGCCGGTGGCCAGAGCACGAGATCGCGTTCGAGCGGTGTACGCGGGATCAGTAATGCTGAGACGACCGCTGTCAGCAGGAAAAGCAACTGATGTACACAGTAGAGCAGCAGCGCGTGGCGCACTGCCGGGCGCCAGGCCTGCGCGCCGACGCGCGGCACACGGGCCGCCGCGTGGTGAGACAAATCAGCTTCCACGTATCAGATCACTTCCGCTCGATCGGTGGCACCCCACTGCGATGCTACCGCGATCGTACCCGATTTGTGGTGGCTGATGCGATCACAACAGCTGCTCGATATTGCAGCAAATCGCCATCGGCGCTATGGTACGGGATACGCGGGATCGGGGTAGGCGGGCGTGGTACCCGGCGCGGGGGTCGTGATCACGGGTGAACCCACAGCCGCCGGCGTTGTGGTGCCGGGGGTCGTTTGTTGATCACAGCTGGCCAGCAGCAGCCCGATGGCGCAGAGGAGGATCTGGACGAAGCGCATAATAGCTCAGTTCTCCTTTGGAATGGGTGAACGGTATGCAGGCGTATGCAAATGATGAGTGCCGCACCAGCAGTGGTGCGGCACTCATCGCCCGGCTCGCCGAAATGATTAGTTGACCGGAATACCGTTGTAGTCCTCGGCACCGACGATCACCGCGTTGACGCGCGTCGCGACGCGTGCCACACCGACGATTGTGCAGCCTGGCGCGGTGCATTCGACGAGCGCGCTGCCACCGAAGGCACCACCGCCGTACGCACCGAACTCGTTTGCCGCAGCACCCGCGTTGGTCGGGTTCGAGTTGAACTTCTCACCCGACGGAAGTGCTGCCG
>JAYUYF010000455.1:0-9604 GCA_043752605.1 Roseiflexaceae bacterium | reverse complement strand
CGGGCGGCGGCGGTCGTGGGCCGGGTGGGCCGGGTGGTGGTTCGAGCGGTGGGCCGGGCGGCGGCGGTTCGGCGCGGCCGGGCAGCCGCAGTGGCGGCGGTGGTGGCGCTGGGCGTGGCCGCAGTGGTGGCCCGCGCGAAGAGGGCCGCCCTGAAGGTGGCGATGCGGCACGTGGTGGCAATGGTCGCGGCGGCGCAGGGCGCGGTCGCGGCGGTGCGGCCGTGGCCCCATTGCGCTCGCAGGCCACACTGCGTGCCCCATCACGGCCGAAAGGCCCGGTTGAGTTGCCGCCAATCATGACCGTGCGTGAGCTCTCGGAGGCCACCGGTGTTGGCGCATCCGAGATCCTCAAGGCGCTGATGAAGAGCGGTGTGCTGGCGAATATCAACCAGCAGGTCGATTATGACACCGCAGCGGTAATTATCTCCGACTTTGGCGTCGAGACGGTCGAGGCGGTCTCCGATAAGCTCGCCGGTGTGATCGACAGCGTCAAAGACGTACTCGCCGCGCAGGATAGTGCGGATATGAAGACGCGCCCACCAGTCGTGACGATCATGGGTCACGTCGACCACGGGAAGACCAAGTTGCTCGATGCGATTCGCACCACGCGTGTCGCCGAGGGTGAGGCGGGCGGTATCACGCAGCATATGGGTGCTTACCAGATCGAGGTGCAGGGGCGGAAGATTACGTTCCTCGACACGCCGGGTCACGAAGCGTTTACCGCGATGCGTGCGCGTGGTGCGCAGGTGACCGATATCGTGGTGCTGGTGGTGGCCGCCGATGACGGCGTGATGCCACAGACAATCGAGGCGATTGCGCATGTCAAGGCCGCCAAGGTGCCGATGATCGTGGCGATTAACAAGATCGACTCGCCGAATGCCAATCCCGATCGTGTGCGTCAGCAACTTACCAGTTCGGATGTGCTCGTCGAGCAATTTGGCGGTGATGTCCCATCGGTCGAGGTCTCGGCACGGATGAAGACCAACATCGACGGGTTGCTCGAGATGGTATTGCTGGTCGCCGATCTTGGCGAACTCAAGGCGAACCCGAATGCGCTCGCGGTCGGCACGATCGTCGAAGCTGAACTGGACAAGAACCGTGGTCCGATCGCGACAGTGCTGGTGCAAAACGGCACACTGCGGCTCGATGATGATGTGCTGGTCGGCAGCGCGACGGGCACGATTCGCTCGATGTTCAACGATGCCGGCAAGCGCCTGCGTTTTGCCGAACCCGCCACACCAGTAGTAATTCTGGGTCTGACGGCAGTGCCGCAGGCGGGCGATATTTTGCAGGTGATGGACGATCTGGGTGCGGCGCGTGACATTGCCGTCGGGCGGCAACGTCAGGCGAAAATGGAGTCGGTCGCAAATGTCCGCACCATCAGTCTTGACGGGCTGTTTGATAAAATCAAGCAAGGCCAGGTCAAAGATCTCAATATCATCCTGAAAGCGGACGTCAGCGGGTCGATCGGGGCGATCGAGCACGCGCTCGCACAGCTCAACAACGCCGAGGTGCAGATCAAGACGATCCATAAGGGGATTGGTACGATCACCGAGAGCGATGTGAACCTGGCGGTAGCGTCACGCGCAGTGATTATCGGCTTCAATGCGCGGCCAGACCCGCCGGCGCGGCGGCAGGCCGAACAGCACGGCATTGACATCCGATTTTACAACATCATCTATCAATTGACCGAAGAGGTCAAAAAAGCGATGATCGGGATGCTGGATCCGGAGTACAAAGAGGTGATCGATGGCTTCGCCGAGGTGCGCAACACCTTCCGCCTGCCATCGCGCGAGATTGTGGCCGGGTTGCACGTATCGGATGGCAAAATCACCCGCAACCTGCAAGTGCGCGTATTGCGCAGCGGTGTTGTCGTCCACGACGGGCGCATCAGCAGCCTCAAGCGCTTCAAAGACGATGTGCGCGAGGTGCAGTCGGGCTATGAGTGCGGGTTGGTTGTCGATGGTTTCCACGATGTTCAAGAGAAGGACACGATGGAATTCTACCGGCGCGAAAAGGTTGAACGGACGGCCTGAGGCTTATGAGCAAACGCACCGAACAGGTTGCGGATGAACTCCGCCAAATCATCAGCGAGATCATCCAGTTTGAGCTCAAGGATCCGCGCGTCGGCTTTGTCACGGTCACTCGTGTCGAGGTCAGCGCGGATCTGCAGCACGCGCGCGCGTTCGTCTCGGTGATGGGCGAGCCGGCCGAGCGCGATGAAGCGCTGATCGGGCTCGAGAAGGCGCGCGGTTTTGTGCGGCGGCGCGTCGGGCAGGAGTTGCGTCATATGCGCACCGTGCCCGATGTCCAGTTTCGGCTGGATACATCGCTCGATTACAGTATTCATATCGCGACGGTGCTGCGCGATGTTGCGGAGGAGCGGCGTGTCAATCCGCCGCACCTCGACGACCCGGAATAATCGGTTATGAGCGTCGCGCCGCCGGGCGATGTCTATTTCAAGAAGCGGCTGGCGTACGCCTCGCGCGTCGGTCAGTTTTCGTTTGATGTGGCGCATACGCTGTTCTCGACGTTCGAAGTCGATGATGGCACCGATCTTTTCCTGCGCACGATCGCGCCGGGTGAGCCGCGCCGGATACTGGATATCGGGTGTGGTGCGGGTGTCATCGGGATCGTCCTGGCGCGTATGTTCCCCGCGTCACACGCGCTGCTGGTGGATCGCGATCTGCTGGCGGTGCGCTATGCCCGCCACAACGCGCTGCTGAATGCGACACCCAATGTCGAGGTGTGTGGCAGCGTCGGGCTCGAAGCGGTGCCGCCCGGCCCGTACGATCTGGTGGTCTCGAATATCCCGGCAAAGATCGGCGAAGATGCGATCGAGCAAGAGTTTATTCTTGGGCCGCTGGCAGTGTTGCGCCCGGGTGGCGAATACTGGTTTGTCGTCGTCAGTGGGCTCAATTATCTTATTCCCAAGCTTGGTGTCAAACACGATCTCCGCATGAAGCAAGTCAAGAAACGCGCTGGCCACGCGGTGTATCAGATTCGGAAGGGGGACGCATGATTCTGAGCGACGCGACCGCCGCGGCCGCGCCTGCTGCTGCGCTGTTGCAACGCGCCCGGCGAGTGCTGGTACTTACGCATCTCAATCCCGATGGTGATGCGATTGGCTCGCTACTGGGTATGGCGCACGTGCTGCACGCGCTGGGCAAACAGGTGATCGCGATGGCGTACCCAAGCTTACCGCAGTATGTGCGCTGGTTGCCGGGTGCCGAGTCGATCGAAATCTATCGTGCTGGCACGACGTTCCCCGAGGTCGATCTGCTCGTGATTACTGATACCGCCGCCGCGCATCGGCTCGGGCCGATCTGGGAGGATTATGCGGCGGTGATTACGCAGTTGCCGATGGTCGTCATCGACCATCATCTGACCAATGACGGAATGGGTGTGGTTAATCTGATCGATGCTTCGGCTTCGTCGACCTGCGAACTGGTCTACGAGTTGCTTGTGGCGCTGGCGCTGCCGATCGATGCTGCTACCGCTACCTGTCTGTTGATGGGACTGACAACCGACACGCAGAGTTTTCAGACGAGCGCGACGGGCGCGCGCGCGTTGCGTGCTGCTGCTGCGCTGATCGAGCAACAGGCCGATCGGGCGCAGATTGTGGATTCGGTCTACAACGCGCTGCCCGCCGCGAGTGCGCTGTTGATCGGGCGCGCGCTGGCGGAGATGCATAGCGAACACGGCGTGAGTTGGACGACGGTGACGCAGGCGATGGTGCGCGAGACGGGTGCCGAGGATGCAGCGGCGGATGAGGTCGTGCGCGTCTTGCAGCGCGTGGCTGAGGCGCGCGCACTGGTGCTCTTCAAGGAGCGCAGCGACGGTACCACCAAGCTGAGCCTGCGATCGCGCCCGCCGATCGATGTGGCGCGCTTTGCGCAGCGCTGGGGCGGCGGTGGCCACGCGCAGGCATCGGGTGCCACGCTCCAGATGTCGCCCGAGCGCGCGCAGGCCGAAGTGGTACCGCTGCTCCAATCGCTTGTGCGCGGCTGAGGGCGCGGTGTACGGGCTACTGATCGTCGATAAACCGGCGGGCATGACCTCGCACGATGTCGTCGCACGGGTGCGGCGCGTGAGTGGCCAACGCCGGATCGGCCACGCGGGCACGCTCGATCCGATGGCAACCGGTGTGCTGGTGCTGGCACTTGGCGCGGCCACACGTCTGATCGCCTACGTGCAAGAAGAGACGCGCAAAACCTACCTGGCGCACGTGCAACTCGGCGCAATCACCAGCAGCGATGATGCTGACGGTGAGATACTGGCTACGAGCGCCGTGCCGCCGCTCACCAGCGCTCAGCTCGATCTGGCGCTTGATGCGTTTCGTGGTGAGATTCAGCAGGTGCCGCCGATGGTCTCGGCGCTGCACCACGAGGGTCAGCGGCTCTATGATCTGGCGCGGCGTGGCATCGAGGTCGATCGCCCCGCGCGCCCGGTAATCGTGTATGATCTGGCGCTGCTGGAGTACCAGGAGCCAACGGTGGAACTGACGGTGACCTGTGGAACGGGGACATATATCCGTGCCATCGCGCGTGATCTTGGTGCTGCGCTGGGCTGCGGCGCGCATCTGGCCGCCCTGCGCCGCACAGCAGTTGGCACCTTCACGGTTGGCGATGCAGTGCCGCTTGCCGAGCTGATGGACGGTGGTACCACAGCGGTGCTCCGGCATCTGTTGCCGCCCGAGACTGCGGTGGCGGACTGGCTGCGGGTTGAACTGGATGCCGCTGCGGTGGCGCGCATCCGCAACGGCCTGCCCGTACCAGCCGATTCCGCCGCCGATCTATCGCGCGCGCGTGGTCATGCACCCGATGGGAGTTTGCTGACGTTGCTCCGCCGTGATGCGGATCGCTGGCAACCGGAGAAGGTCTTTTCGTGGACATAACATGGTTTCCTCCCGCGCCAACTGGTGCGCCGCTGCGTGACACCGTGCTGACGATCGGGGTCTTCGATGGTGTGCATCTCGGGCATCAACATCTGATCGACGCGACGATCGCACAGGCGCGCGCGCGCGCTGCCCAGGCGGTCGTGATGACGTTTGATCCGCACCCGTACACCGTGGTGCGCCCTGGGAGCGCACGCCAGTTGTTGATCAGTCTTGATCAGCGCTTAGCGGCATTTACCGCCTGCGGCGTCGATGCGACGGCGATTGTGCAGTTTGCCCCTGCGGTCATGGCGCTCAGTGCGGTCGAGTTTATCGATGCCCTGGGGGTGCATGTTACGCTGCGCGCGCTGGTGGTGGGTGAAGATTTTGCGCTCGGTCGTGGGCGTGAAGGTGATCCGACGCGCCTGACCGCGATCGGTGCCGAGCGCGGTTTTGATGTGATTGTGGTCGAGCGGATCGTACGTACAGCGACGCCAATTAGTTCGTCGCGGATCCGCACCGCGCTCGCCGAAGGCGATGTCGCGCTGGCGAGTACGTTGCTTGGCCGCACGTTTGCGCGTAGTGGTGTGGTAGTACACGGTGATGCGCGCGGGCGCACGATCGGCTTTCCGACCGCAAACCTGGCGATCGCGCCCGATCTGCTGCTGCCGGCCAACGGTGTCTATGCCTGTGCTGTGTGGCACGCGGATACCCGCTATCAGGCCGTCGCCAATATTGGCGTGCGGCCGACATTTGACGGCGCGCAGTGCCGCTTCGAGGTACATCTGCTCGATTTTGCCGGTGATCTCTACGGTGATACGCTGCGGGTCGAGCTCTGCCAGCGGCTGCGCAGCGAGCAACGCTTCGATGATATCGCGGCCCTGGTGGCACAGATCACGCACGATGTGGCTGCGACGGGCGCGTATTTTGCCGCACACCGAGAGGAGGCTTTGTGAAGATTACGATCGAATTTTGCATGATCTGAAACTATGCTCCGCTGGCTGTCAGTTTGACGGCGAAATTGCTGGATACGTTTGAGCGAAAGATCACGGATATTCACTTGCAACCGTCTTCGGGCGGTGTCCACGAGATTTGGATCAATGATGAACTGGTGTATTCAAAGCGTGCGACAGGTGAGCACCCAGCCGATGATTTGATTATCGCTGAGGTGCAACGGCGGCTGCCGAGTGGTCGCGCTGGGCGCGAGCCGATCGCGCTGACATAATCCTGGTGCGGCCCGCCAGAGACACGAGGAGTGCGGTAATGACAACCGATTCAGTACTACGCGCCGTGCTGGAGCAGGCGAAAACGATCGCGGTGGTGGGATTGAGTGACAAGCCCGACCGTGATTCATACCGGGTAGCCGCGTATTTACAACGCGCAGGCTACCGGATTGTGCCGGTCAATCCGGCTCTCGATGCGCCGGTGCTCGATGAGCAGCCATACGCCACGCTCGAAGATATTCCGTTTGCGGTTGATATTGTCGATGTGTTTCGGCGGGCAGATGCGGTGCCAGCGATTGTGGCATCCGCGATCGGCATCGGCGCGTCGTACCTCTGGCTACAACTTGGGATTGTGCATCCGGAAGCGACCGCACGCGCCGAAGCGGCGGGCATTGGCGTTGTTGCGGATAGGTGTATGAAGATCGAGCACGCGCGTCTTTTGCCATCAACCTAGGCCGCCCGAAACAAAAAGCCGGCATATTTCACGGGCTCGGGTGCATGGTCGATGTCCGGATTTTCGCCCATCACAAACTCACGCACGAGTGTCAATCCGCACGATTGTGCCATGCCGAGGAGGCTCTGGACGTTGAGCGCCCACGAAATATACTCGGTGTTGTAGCCGTGCGCGTATGGGCGCTGCACAAAGACAAACTCCGGCACTGACCGAACGACAGGGGTTCGTGCAACATACAAATAGCCGCTGGTTGCGCGTGCCAATCGTGCAAGCAGCAGCTTCCAATCTTCTTCATAGTGCATCGATCCACTCGCTACGACAAAGTCATAGGTCGAATCCAGCACCTGATCATCAGCATGAAAATGTGCCTGCGGATGGCGGCGTTGCCCCTCCTCCACAAACACCGGCATCTCTTTGCAGGTATAGTCAATCGCCAGATCGGGGTAGAGCGTTTGTGCTAGCGCATAATAATGCCCAAGCCCGCCGCCCCAATCGAGCATGGTGATACGCGTCTGACCACGGCTCGCAAGCCCGAGGGCATAGGCAAAACTCATATGAATATTGTGTGGTACCAGTGAATCTGCACTGTCCGCGCCGCTTTCGTACCAGAAGCCGAGTGGTCCACTCCCGCTGAGATGCCGCTCGAGATTGTGCCAGTTCTCGGCATAGCGCTCGCGAATATCTGCGACGTTCCACCCTTTGACAGCCGGATCCTGTGCTGCCGCGCGCCAGCCCTGCGGCAGATACTCCCAATCGATCTGCTGTTTGAATTGTGCATGAAAGGTGTGTTTGATACCACGACGTACCGACTTTGGCACAAGCGCGCGTAACAGTGTCTTGAGCGACATACGATTCACTTCCTTCTGCTGTTAGTAGAGTCCAATCGTGTTACCGTGCTCATCGATGTCAATATTCTGGGCCGCCGGTCGTTTGGGGAGGCCGGGCATCGTCACGATGTCGCCCGCCAGCGGATAGATGAATCCGGCACCCGCGCTGACGCGTATATCGCGGATCGGGAAGGTAAAGCCGCTCGGCGCCCCCTTGAGCGCCGGGTCGTGCGACAGGCTCAGATGCGTCTTCGCCATGCAGATCGGCAACCCGCCAAAACCCGCGGCAGTGAATCGGTCGATCGCCGCGTCGGCGATTGCGGTATAGCTGACGGCCGCCGCGCCGTAGATTTGGGTCGCCAGCGTGGAGATTTTGTCGCGAATCGGCGCATCAGCCCGATACAGCAGTGTTGGCTGCGGTGCGAGATTTGCTTCCGCGACCGCAACGACCATTTGCGCAAGTTCGATGCCACCCGCGCCGCCCGCCGCAAATACGTGGCTGACGACCGTGCCCACCGCGCCGGCATCTGCCGCTACCCGTTGCACAGCCGCAACCTCGCTGGCGGCGTCATCTGGGAAGGCATTGAGCGCGACGATTACGGGCACGCCAAAGCGCCGAAGATTCTCGATATGGCGGCGCAGATTGGCCGCACCCGCCGCAACTTCGTCGGGGTTTTCGCGCAGCAGCTCGGGTGGCAACGGCTTACCAGCAACAATGGTGTACATTCCTGCGTGGGTCTTGAGCGCCCGGATCGTCGCCACCACCACCGCGACATTTGGCCACAGACCCGATTCGCGGCATTTGATATTGAAGAACTTCTCACCGCCGAGATCTGCACCAAACCCGGCCTCGGTCACAACGTATTCCGACAGGCGCAATCCGATCTGGTCGGCCAGGATCGACGAGTTGCCCTGCGCGATGTTGGCGAACGGCCCGGCGTGGATCAGCGCGGGTGTGCCCTCGATTGTCTGCATCAGATTGGGCTTGAGCGTCTCGCGCAACAGCACGGTGGCAGCACCCGCAGCACCGATCTGATCCGCAGTGATTGGACGGTCGTTGGTATCGAACGCTACAACCATGCGCCCGATCCGCGCGCGCAGATCCTTCAGCGCGGCCAGCGCCGTGGTGCCGTTGGTCATCGCCAGAATCGCCATGAGCTCACTGGCGACGGTGATATCAAAACCGGTGGCGCGTGCGTTGCCCACGCCCGTGCCCTGTGCCACGGTCACATCGCGCAGGGCACGATCGTTGACATCGAGCACCCGCCGAATCGCGACACGCGCCGGGTCGATCTGTAGCCGGTTGCCGTGGAACAAGCTACTCTCGACCAGCGCGGCGATCTGGTTGTGCGCCTGACCGATCGCGTGGATATCGCCATTGAGGTGCAGGATACTCGCTTCGAGCGGGACAATCTGGCTGTAACCGCCGCCCGCGCCACCGCCTTTGATGCCAAACACCGGGCCAAGCGAACTCTGACGTAGCGCGACCGTCGCGCGCTTGCCGATCTTGTTCAGCGCCATACCGAGCCCGATCGTCGTAGTGGTCTTGCCTTCGCCCAGCGGCGTCGGGTTGATCGAGGTGACGAGCACATAGCGCCCGAGCGGTCGATCGGCAAGCGTATCGAGCAGGCGCAGATCGATCTTGGCCTTATGTTGCCCGTATGGTTCGAGAAACGCGGCGGGGATGCCCAGATCGGCGGCGACATCGGTGATCGGGCGCACCTGCGCGGCGGCGGCGATCGCGAGACTGGTTTTCATACTGCTCCCTGGTGCTGGCTGGCTGCTGCTATTGTACCATTGCACCAGTGGCAGCCAGCACCTATCACGAGACTACGACTGTTGTGCGCAATCGGTAGTCAGGCTGCGCCGCCGGTTACGGCTACAAACAAACAGGAGTTTCATCTGTGTTCAAGGGTCATTCATATGCTCCTTCTGATCCGCATGTGGCCAGCGCGGCCACATGAATGGCACACGACGCGTATACGCATCAAAAGCATCGCCATACGCCGCGCGCAACCGCTGGTCTTCGTGGAGCGAGCCAAGAATAGCGTAAATCGACATAACGGCTGCCAGCGCAGCACGATTCGTCGTCATGCGTGGGAAGAACCACATCACGCCAAACACCGGCAAATTATCCGGGTGCCGGGTGAACCGGAACGGCCCGCGCACATCGAGTTGACCATCCCGTGCGAGCGCTGGCCCCTGCGCCTCGGGCTCACGCACC
>JAYUYF010000454.1:0-9633 GCA_043752605.1 Roseiflexaceae bacterium | reverse complement strand
CGCCGCCACCGCCACCGTACCCCACCACCGTACCGCACCACCGCCGCCACCGCACCGCACCGCACCGCACCGCACCGCACCGCACCGCACCGCACCGCACCACCGCACTGATGGTGGACGCGGGGCGGACGCGGGGTGGACGCAGCATGCTGCGTCCCTACCGCGCCACCACCGCCGTCGTCAGGTATGCACCCTCGCCCAGAGTATTCTCGACGAGGCCAATCACCAGCGTGCGGCCACCCTGTTGCCAGGCGGCATAACTAAAGGTATCGTTCTCCACCAGGTACGACGGCACCGCCTGCCAATCGCCGAGTTTGGCAGCATAGAATGCCTTGACCTCTGACCAGGTCGTCGCATCGGGCACGTTGTAGAGCGTGATCGCGCGCGCATTCTCGGCACCGATGGCCCCGGTGAAGCCGCCCACCAGTGCCTGGGCGATCGCCGGCGCGGTGTTGGCTTCGATCGGTGTTGCACCTGTGAAGACCGGGATATCGTTGGTGGCAGGGGCACCCGCGCACGCCGCGAGGACGAACGCAAGCAGGATGATCAGTATTCGTGGATGCATAGCCACTCCAAATCTTTCAGTTATCAGTAGTTATCGTCAGACTTCAATATAAACTGCACAATATATGCCAGACACCACACTAGCCTACGCTCTGCGATCGCTACTGGATGCGGATACGCAGAGCAGAAGGTGTGCAACTCCTCTGCACGCAATGTTGCTGATTTGGTCGTCTTGTTTTAAAATGGTAGAGAAGCCACAATGATGCGGCGGGAGCGTACGTACTGCCCATCGCCGGGTGGCTGGTTTAGATTGTCTCGAACCACAAAATCGAGGAAAGGAACACAGATGCGCTCGTTCCAGAACTGGGCGAAGACCGCCGGTATTGCGGCTGTCTCAGCTCTCGTGCTGGCAGCATGTGGTGGAGCAGCCCCGGCTGCGCCGACCAGTGCGCCCGCCGCAGCCACCGCCGCACCCGCCGCCACCACGGCACCCGCCGCCACCACGGCACCCGCTGCCACCACGGCACCCGCCGCTACCACGGCACCCGCCACAACCGGCAGCAAGCTCGAAATCTTTAGCTGGTGGACGAACGGCGGCGAGGCCGATGGCCTCAATGCGATGTTCGAGATCTACAAAAGCGAGAACGCGGGCGTCGAAATCGTCAACGCGACCGTCGCCGGTGGCGCGGGTACCAACGCCAAGACCGTGCTCAAGACCCGCCTGCAGGGCGGCGAGCCGCCTGACACGTGGCAGGTTCACGCCGGCAAAGAGCTGACCTCGTACGTCGATGCCGATCAGATGGAGCCGCTCACGAGCTTCTTCACCGAGCAGGGCTTCGATAAGGTCATGCCAAAGACGCTGCTTGACCAGATCACCTACAAGGGCGAAATCTGGTCGGTGCCGGTCAATGTGCATCGCTCGAATGTGCTCTGGTACAACATTCAGGTGCTCAAGGACGCTGGCGTCGAGGCACCGACGACGGTTGAGGAGTTCTTCACCGTCGCCGAGGCACTCAAGGCCAAGGGCATTATCCCGCTGGCCGTAGGTGGCAAAGACAAGTTCGAGACGCCGCACCTGTTCGAGAGCGTCCTGCTCGCGACGTTTGGGCCCGAGGACTATGCAAGCCTGTTCGACGGTGGTATCAAGTTCGATGACCCGCGCGTCACCGAGGCTGCCGAGACGCTCAAGCGCATGCTCGAGTTCTCGAACGAGGATCGCGCATCGCTCGGCTGGTCGGATGCCATGCAACTGGTGCTCGATGGCAAGGCCGGTATGACGATCATGGGCGACTGGGCCCACGGTTACGCGCTCAGCAAGGGCAAGAAGCCAAACGTCGATTACGGTTACGCAGCGGCTCCCGGCAACGCGGGCGTCTTTATGTGGCTGAGCGACAGCTTTGGTCTCGCGAAGGACGCGCCAAACCCCGAGCAGGCACGCGCCTGGCTTGCGGTGGCGGGCTCGCGCGAGGGCCAGGATGCATTCAACCCAAAGAAGGGTTCCATCCCGGCACGCACCGATGCTGATACCAGCCTGTATGATGAGTACCTCAAGTACTCGATCAGCGCGTTCGGTAGCGAGAAACTCGCACCAAGCATCGTGCACGGCGCAGCGGCCCCCGAGGCCTATATGACTGAGTTCGGCAACGCACTCAACGTCTTTGGCGCCGATCTGGACGTCGAGACGATGGTTCAGGCGCTGACCGACGCACAGGCCGAGATTAAGTAACGTTTGTTCGTCACCTGGAGCGGGTCGGTGGCTGTGCTGCCGACCCGCTTCTCGATCTTTATCAGGAGCCACCATGCAACAGACCGGTGTGCAATCATCGAGCCTGCCACAGGCAAAAAAGCGCCGCAAACCGCTCGATATGGATCGCTGGACGGCGGTCGCCATGATTATGCCGTCGATTATTGCGGTCGGGCTGTTTGTGTATGGCTTTATCGCGTGGACCGGTTATGTCTCACTGAGTGATTGGAACAGCCTCGCACCAAGCTTTCAATTGATTGGTTTTGATAATTATCTAAAAATTTTTAATACTGGTCGTTTCCAGACCAATGTACGTAATCTGTTTGTCTTTACGACCTTTTTTCTGACGGCCTGTCTCACGATCGGGTTGCTGCTGGCGCTGCTGGTCGATTCGAAGATCAAAGGTGAGGCATTCTTTCGTTCGGTGTATATCTTCCCGATGGCGCTTTCGTTTGTCGTCACGGGTGTCGTCTGGCAATGGTTGTATGCGCCCGGGCGGCTGCCAAATGACCCGACAGGGTTCAATCTCCTGTTTCAGCAGATTGGCGCAACATTCCTCCAGGGGCAATTTACCGCAGACCCGCGCGTGATACCGGAGATCCGGATCGCAGGATTAAAGACCAAGCTCGGCATCCCCATGGCGATGATCCCGGTCGTCGTCGCGGCGGTTTGGCAGATGTCTGGCTTTGTCATGGCGATGTATCTGGCCGGGCTACGCGGGATCTCAGAGGAAATCAAAGAAGCTGCGCGCGTCGATGGTGCAACCGAGACCGATGTCTTTCGCTTTGTCACATTGCCGCTATTGCAGCCTGTCACGCTCAGCGCCGTGATCATCCTGGGTCATATCTCGCTCAAGATCTTTGATCTGGTAGTGACAATGACGGGTGGCGCACCGGGCAACAATACCGAGGTGCCCGGTCTCTACATGTACGAGATTACGTTCAAGGCCAACAAGTTTGCCGAGGGTGCGGCGGCGGCGATGGTCATGCTGATCGTCGTCGCGGTACTGGTTGTGCCCTATCTCCTATATAATCGCCGCACGGAGGTGGAATAATGAGCGCAATCGCACTTCCTAACCGCCGCCGCTTGCCGAGCATACGCCGCGTGCTGGTGTATACGCTGATGCTCCTGTTTGCGCTATTCTTTTTGCTACCGGTCTATATGCTGGTCATCACGAGCATGAAGGGGTTTGACGAAGTCAGCCTCAGCCGCATGTGGGATCTGCCGCGTGGGATCTCGTTTGTCAGCTTTGACCGCGCCTGGAACGGTGGCGAGGGGGTGATCGGGATGCGTGGCAGCTTTATCAACAGCGTGCTGCTCGTCATCCCGGCCACCGTCATCTCGTGTCTGCTGGGCTCGCTGAACGGCTATGTACTCTCTAAATGGCGCTTTCCGGGCAGCGAGACGATCTTCACGCTGATCTTGTTTGGTATGTTTATCCCGTATCAGAGCATCCTGGTGCCGCTGGTCGAGACGCTCAACCGGCTCAATCTGTATGGCTCGCTGCAGGGGCTGATTCTGGTACACGTCGTCTATGGCATTCCGATCACGACGCTGATCTTCCGCAACTATTATGCGGGCGTGCCGACCGAACTCGTCGAGGCCGGAAAAATTGACGGTGCCAACTTTTTTGGCGTGTACCGCGACATTATGCTGCCGCTTTCGGTGCCGGGATTTGTGGTCGTGGCAATCTGGCAGTTTACCTCGATCTGGAACGAATTTCTGTTCGGATTGATCATCACGAATGATCCGCAGTTGCGGCCGGTGACAGTCGCATTGCAAAACCTGTCGGGCAGCCAGTATACCCAGTGGAATGTCCAGATGGCGGGTGCACTGCTGGTGGCTTTGCCGCCGCTACTGGTCTATATGTTTCTCGGAAAATACTTCTTGCGCGGCCTGATGGCGGGTTCGCTCAAAGGGTAGGCTGCTCGGCGTCATCTTCGGGTGGAGCGTACAACGGCAGCGCAAAGGTTGCCGTTGTGCCGCAGCCCGGCCCGGGTGATGTCAGGTCAAAGGTGCCGTCGTGTAATACGACGAGCCCCATTCACCCTCCTGTGACACAATTACCCGCACGGTGCCATTGGTGCGGCTGGTTACGGTCGTATGAAGCAGCGCATTAAAGATGCCACTCTTCCAAAGCCATTGGATGTACCGCAGACGCGGAAAGATACAACGACGATCAGCGCGCGTGGATGAACCTGCTCATCGTCATCAGGCACTATAGAATAATCATACGCGCTGCCGCGTTACTCGTCTATCTTCGCGTGGTGTGCTGCAATCAACAGGCACGCCATGTGCCAGCAAATGAGGCATGCATGCGTGAACAACCAGTTGTGGTCATCGGTGGTGGCCTGGGTGGGCTCGCGGCCGCGATCCATCTCGCCGCCGCCGGTCGGCAGGTCGTGCTCGTCGAACGTGGGCCACAGCTCGGTGGGAAGCTCAATCAGGTCGTCGCAAGTGGATTTCGCTTCGACACCGGCCCCTCGCTGCTGACGATGCCGTGGGTGTTGCGCGATTTGTGCGCGGTGGCGGGCACACGGCTTGAAGACGAACTCGAGATTATTGCGCTCGATCCGATCTGCCGTTACCGCTGGCGCGACGGTACACAGCTCGATATCACACCCAATTTACCCCAGCTTGTGGGAGCGCTCGATAGCTTGCACGCGGGTGATGGTGCGGCGCTACTGCGCTTTCTGGCCTATAGTAGCCGGATGTATCATGCTACCGCCGGGCCATTCCTCGAGCGCCCGTTCACTGGTATCGGCGATATGCTCAACCCGCAACTCGTGCGCGATAGCCTGGCGATCGACCCGTTTCGCACGGTCAGTCAGGCGGTGGCCAGCTTCTTTGGTGACAACCACACGCGCCAGGTGTTCGAGCGCTACGCAACATACAATGGTTCATCGCCGTTTCGCGCACCAGCCACCTTCAACCAGATCGCCTATATCGAACTGACACAGGCGGCCTGGCACGTACGTGGCGGCATGTACCGCATCGCCGAGATGCTCGAACGATTGGCGAAACGGCTGGGCGTAGCGATCTTCACCAATTGTGCGGCGCGCGAGATTGAGGTCATCGGCGGGCAAGCACGCGCGGTGCTGCTGGAAGATGGCACACGCCTCGCGGCCAGCGCGGTGGTCGCCAATATCGATCCACAGTATGTCTATCGCCAGCTCATTCGAGGTGCCGCGCGCACCGCCGACCGTCTCGGCCAGCGCGAACTCTCGTACAGCGGTTTTGTGCTGTTGCTCGGTGTGCAGGGTGAGTACCCCGCACTGGCGCATCACAATATTTTCTTTGCCGATGATTACCGACGCGAGTTTGGCGCGATCGTCGACAAGCGTGTGCCGTACCCCGACCCGACGATTTATGTCAGTGCGCCGAGCATCGCCGACCCGCAGCTCGCGCCGCCGGGCCATACCAATCTGTTTGTGCTGGTGAATGCGCCGCACACCAATGACCGGGTACACTGGGCACGCGAGGCGCAGCCGTACCGCGATCTGGTGGTGCGCAAGCTGGAGACGATGGGGCTAGCCGACCTCAGCGCGCGGATCGTCTTCGAAGAAATCTGGACGCCGCAGACGATCGCCGAGCGGTATAATGCACCGGCGGGCGCGATTTACGGGCTGGCTTCGAACACGCCCTGGAGCGCATTTTTGCGGCCACCGCAGCGTGCGCCAGGGATCGGCGGGCTGGTATTTGCCGGCGGCGGCACGCATCCGGGCGGCGGCATCCCGCTGGTCTTGCTCTCCGGGCGCGCGGCAGCACAGCATACGCTGGCGGGGTAAGGCGATTATCCGTACGTAGTAGGCTGCAGACTGCGCGATCGGGTGTTCACGACACTGCTTCAAGGAATATCAGACGTTTCGCTTCCGAGATTGATCCACCAGGCCGTGCCGCAAGCGCATTTGCCCGCTCCTCGAGTGCCGCAGCGTGCTCGCGTGCCCCCGACGATTGCTCGGCGCGCGCCCAATGACGAAGAATTTTGGCACCCAGGGCGACTGCCCCAACGCGTTCGCAGATTGCAAGACCGATCTCAATCTGTGCGCGCGCTGCGTCCATCTCGCCGATCCAGCGCGTCGCCAGCCCGAGCATCGCGTGGGCGTGCCCGATCGCCCTGGGCCGCCCTTCGGCCACCGAAGTCTCCAGCGCGCGTGTAGCGGTGCCTTGCGCGATCGAATACTGCGCCAGTCCAATTTGACTTTCTGCGAGCGTTGCCAACGGGCCACCAAGCGGAAACGTGTGCTCGACGGCGAAATCCAGCACGCTGCGAACGACGGTATCTGCCTCAATGTATCGATCAGCGGCCAGCAAGGTATCGGCCATCACGTGCCGGGTGCAATATACATGCCAGACATCGCCGAGTTGCTCGTCGATAGCCAGCGCCTCGGCATAGCACGTCAAGGCCGCTTCGCAGCCTGCGGTGGATTCGAGCACCGCCCCAAGGTTGTGGAGTGTCGCTGCAACACCGCGCAGATCGCCGAGCGACCGATAGCACAGTATCGCCTCACGATACTGTTGTTCGGCACGCTGCCGATCGCCGAGCAGGTCGTAGCCAAGCGCCACCAATTGTAGCGCTGCCGGATAGAGTCGCAGCTGGCGCGTCTGATGCACAAGCGCCAGCGCGTGCAAGCCATCTTCAACAACGCATTCTGGTTCCCCGCGCAGGTAGCGCAGCCAACACTGTACCAACAACAAATTGATCTGCTCGGCGCACACACCGTCTGCATGACCAAGCGTCAACCCGCGATCGGCGGCAACCATGGCGAGATCGATATCGCCACAGTACGCGTGAAACTGCGCCAGCCAGTGCAGATCGCGCATACGCCGTTTGTGCGGTAGCTGCTCCCAACCTGCCAACCCGACCAGCTTTCCGATCCAGGTGCGGCCCTCGTGCCCATACCCGCGCTGCTGCCAGAATACGCACAACGACATCACCAGCCGGCCAGCGGCGGTGGCATCACGCTCGATATCGATTAACCAGCCAAGTACCGCGCGCAGGTGGTCGATCTGGCGCTCCAACTCGGCGACATTTGTCACGACAGGCCCGGCGTGTGTGGCGGCGAGTCGGGTGTAGAACGTGGCGTAGCGACGATGCGCGCGATAATGCGCCGCGCGGTCGGCTGCGAGCTGTTCCTGGAGAAATCGGGCCAGCGCCGGATGGATCACATAACGACCCTGACCGTCATACGTCACCAGCGATTTGTTGAGCAACGCGCTGAGCAGAAAGAACGAGACATTTGCCACCTGCCAGGCTGCGTCAAACGAAAATCCGGCAACGAAGACCGCCAGATTCTGCACTGCCCGCCGTTCGCGTGGCGAGAGCGTACGCCAGATGACGATGAAGATGCCGAAGACCGGCGATTCGCTATCCGTTTTGTCGAGCTGAGCGACCAGGTGATTGAGCACGACTGGTAGCGAGTAATCGCGTGCCCAGGCGGCGGCGAGTTCGATCGCCAGCGGATGACCGCGTAGCCGCCGAAAAAGCTGCCCCACCAGCGCATCGGTATCGGCATTCTGCACGAGATCGTGCGCAGTGGCAGATTGCCAGAAGAGTCGCATCGCCATCGCATCGTCAGGTACGCCATCACGCAACCCGCGCAATTCGAACAACTCTGCGCCGACGATCGGAAGCGGGCGGGTGCTGGTTACGACGATCCGTAGCGTGGCCGAACACGCCACCAGCGCGGCAAGCAACTCGAAATCGGCGACGCGCTCGACATTGGTAAAAATCAGCAGCGTCTCACGTTCGGCCATCGTGCCAAGTAGCTGGTCTGTTGGAATGCGGACGATATCCAGCTTTTCGCCAAACGCATCGAGGGTAGCACAGGCGATGAAATCTGGGCGACGCAACGGTGCGAGGTCGATCAGGATTACACCATCGCGTACAGCTGGCCACAACTCATATCCGAGCTGTGCGACGAGTCGCGCCTTGCCGACACCACCTTCACCAACCACCATAATAATCTGATGGGTCGCAACCAGCTGCTTGAGCACGCCAAGTTCACGGCCACGCCCCACCAGCGTGCGGGTGAGCGGCGGCAGTGTGCGTGGTGCGTCTCGGGGGGCGGCGAGCGCCTGTCGCACGTCATCTGTGCGGTCGGGTCGCAGTGCGGCTACGCCATCATCAAACATCAGCAGGTCGGACTGACGCAGCCGACCAAGTGCCGCCTCAGCACAGGCTGGCAATCCACCGCTCACACGGTGCAGCTGAGCGACCAGATCAGGGTGTGGCTCGGTGCCAAGCGCGCTCCGGAGCCAGAGCTGCAGCCCGGCTGGCGAGAGCGGCTCAAGCGGCAGGCGCAGTGTTGGCAAGTCAGCGAACGCTGGACCCGACGGTGCATCGCCTGGACATGCGGCCACCAATCCGACACAGCGCAATTCCGGGTGATGGAGCACCGTGTCGATCAGTTCGGCGCTCGCCGCATCGCACTCGTCGAGCGCATCGGCCACGATCAGGAGGCCGTTGCACAGTTGCGCACGTGCCACCAGCGCGGCAACCCACGCCGATGGGTTGGCTTCTGCGGTGCGTGCTTCGCCTGGTAGATCGATTGCGGTCTCCAGATAGGCAAACGCGCGAAAGCGACACGATGGCCCACCGTGCAGATGGAGCACGGCGAAGCCGCGCAGGTGCGCGAGTTGGGCGGTCTCGATGAGCATCCGGCTATGCCCGACACCGCGCGGCCCGACAATGCGGACGGCACCACGCTCACCATCGCTGAGCCGATCGATAAAAGCATAGATCTGCGCCATCGTGCGATCGCGCTCAATCACGCGTGATGCCACCGCGAGATGTGGCTGGGAGAGTACCTCGTTCGTATCAATCACACACGCCCGGCCGTTGCGTTTTGCAAGATATAACCGGCGGTCTGCCAGCGCAAAGAGCGCATCGCCAACAATGCCATCGCCAGGAAACGCCGCCCCGCCGCCGCTCATCGTCACGTTGAGCGGCGGGGTTCCACTCATCGGCACGCCCTGCACAGCAGCGACCACCCGTGCGATGATCGCACGCGCCGCTATACTATCGGTGTTTGGCAACAGCAGCGCGAACTCATCACCCCCTAAACGGAACAGGAGATCGCTCGACCGGAGCAGACCACGCACACGGTAGCCAAACTCTGCCAGCACCGCATCGCCGCGCGCATGACCAAACGCATCGTTGACGGTCTTGAAATGATCGAGGTCGAGCAGCCAGAGCGTCAGCGGGCCAAACGCATCGATGTGCTGCATTGCGGTATTAAAACTCGCACGTCCAAATGCGCCAGTGAGGTAATCAACGTCGGGATTGTCTATTTGCATAGCGATCTACCGATAGAAGCAACGTAGTTTTTCATTGTCCGCATTATAGCAAACCCGATCACGCAGATCCGAACCAACAGGACAGG
>JAYUYF010000453.1:0-9636 GCA_043752605.1 Roseiflexaceae bacterium | reverse complement strand
TACGCGGGCTGCCCTGGCGGCGCGCGCCGCCAATCGTTGCGCGGATCGTCTTTCCATACAGCTGGTCATCAAACGGTGCGAGCGCGCGCAAGAATGCGATCCGGCCGCGTACCGCGTAAATCAGGCCCTGTTCAAAACGCCAGCCACCGCTCTGCTCACCGATCCGTGCATCCATGACGATGCGTGGCTCGAACCAGTGCTGCAAGGGGCGGCCATCGCGCGCGCGCCGCAGTGCAGCTGCGTAATGATGATCCTGTTCACCCAGATGCGCAAGCAAATCGCCAGCATACCAGTGTGCGCCGATCGGCAGTGTGTTGAGCGTTTCGGCCGGTATTCCCACCAGCGATGCAAACAACCGTGCGCGCGTGGCCGCGAGACGTGCCAGCAGAACCTGCCGCTGATCAACGGTCGTGTGCGCAACCGATTCGGGTGAAAAAGCGGTACGTAAGGTGTCGACCATAGCGATCCTCGCGTATGTTTTGTGAAAAAATTGTCATCGAATTGCAATTATAGCAGGGTTGTCAAGCACCGGAGCGTGGATTCATGAAGCGGCTCGGGCGCATCGTGATGCGCCGCGTACGGGATCAGGGCGTGGGGCGGGGCGGACACAGCACGCTGCGGCCTAACAGCGGGAGCCGGGGCGATCAGCTGATCGCCAGGCGCACACCAAGAAACGGGTTGGTGACCTCGGGGAGCAGGCGGAAGCGGCAGGCACAACGCGCATAGCCGTGCGGGTTGGCATAGCTGCCGCCGCGCAGAATCCGGCGTCCGGGGCGCGCCGGGTCATCGCGGCCATCGGCGCGCCAGGGATACTCTGCATCGAGCGAGGCCGTCCACTCCCAGATGCCGCCCGCCATGCCGAGGCAGCCGACGGGCGAGATACCCGCCGGGTAGGCATCGACGGCGGGCGGCGCGGCGAGCCCAGACTCGCGGGTGGCGGCGCGATCGGGTTGCCAGGTCTCACCCCAGGGGAAGGTGCGCCCATCGGTGCCACGAGCTGCACGCTCCCACTCGGCCTCGGCGGGCAGGCGCACGACAGCCTGATGTCCCAGGGCGGCCAGGATCGTAGCATTTGCTGGATCCTGGCGGACGTGCGGGGTGGCCCACGCCGCCAGTTCGCGCGCGCGGTGCCACGAAAGATCGACAGCCGGCCGCTCGGCCAGTTCCGCAGGCGGGTGTGCCCCGCCCCAGCTCGCGGGCGGACGCGCGCCGGTATCGGCCAGAAACACAGCATACAGTGCGTTGGTGACGGGCGTGCGTGCGATCGCAAATTTGGGCAGTGTGGCGGTGTGCTGCGGCGACTCCTCGCGGTACGATTCGCGGGTGCCGCCGTAGGTTCTGGCAAGTGCTGAGCGCGCGCCATCGGGTGTGCCGATCAGCAGTGGCCCGGACGGCACCAGGATAAATGCAGGCAGATGCTTCACGTCAGGCGAAAGCCCAGACACTGCCCTGCGGCGTCTTGGTGATCTCGATCTGCACCGGAAACATGTCTTTCAGTTCCTGGATGTGCGTAATCACCAGGATACGCTGGAAATCGACCTGCACCGAGGTGATCGCCTCGACGAGCCGTTCGCGGCCACGTGCATCCTGGCTGCCAAATCCCTCATCGATGATCAGCGTCTCGAGCCGGGCGCCGGCGCGGCGTGCGAGTAATTTTGCCAGCGCGATGCGGACGGCAAAATCGAGGCGGAAGGCCTCGCCACCGCTGTAAGCATCGTAGGTGCGGGTGCCGAGCGCATCGGCGATCGCAATTTCGAGCGTCTCGGTTGTGTCACCCTTTTTGGTTGCGCCCTGGGTGAGAAAGCTCAGATGCATCTGATTGTCGGTCATGCGGCCGAGCAGGGTATTCGCCTCGTGTTCGAGTTCGGGAATAGCGCTCTCGATCAGCATCGCCTGCACGCCTTTTTTGCCAAACGCGACCTGCAACTCATCAAACAATGCCTTGCGCTCGGCGATCTCACGGCGGCGCGCCTGCGATTCGAGCAGTTGCGCGGCGGCTTCGTCGGCGCGCGCGAGATTGGCCTGCTTCTCACCAAGATCCTTCTGTCGCACACTCTGTTCGCGTTGCGCATCGCGCAGCGCATCGGCGGCGCTCTCGCGGGTGCGGGTGGCGGCGGCGAGCGCGCGCAGCTGCTCATCGAGCGCCGCGATCGCGCTATCGAGCGCCATGCGCTCGGCTTCGAGCGTGGCCAGACGCGCGCGATCCTCATCAAGGCGCGCCAGATTCTCGGCGATCCACTCCTCAGCGCGTTGCAGGCGGCTGTGTTGCTCGGCCCAGTGCGCAAGCGTGCGCTCAGCCTCGGCAGCAGCGCTATGCGCGGCCGGATCATAGCCAAGTATCGCGAGTTCGGCGTCAGTATCGGCCAGCGCACGGCGCGCATCAGGTGCAAAATCGGCGCCTGCGATCGCCGCCTGCAGGCGGGCGGCGTGCGCTTCCTGTTCGAAAATCGCCGGATCCTCCTGCTCGATCGCGCGCAACCGTTCGCGTTCGCCGTCGAGCCGAACCTGGAGCGCGCCGCGTTGCTGACCACGACCGACGAGTTCATCGATCCGGCTATCGAGCCGCCGAATCTCGCGCTGGAGTGCGTCGGCCGCGCCGATTGCGGTGATCTCCGAATCGAGTCGACCGACTTCGGCGCGCGCGCCGTGCTCAAAATCGTGCTTCATGAGCACCAGTTCGGCACTGCTGAGCGCCTGTTGCAGCTCCTCACGGCGGTGGCGTACGGTGTCGAGCCCACGCAGTTCGGCCGTGATTCCCGCCAGCCGCGCGCTGGCCTCACGGTCGGATGCGAGCCGAAGTTCGACCGCATGCACTGCGGTCTCCTGGGTAGTAAGCTCGCCGCGCAGCCGCTCGCCATCGCCGCGCAGGCTGGTGAATCGCGCGCGCAATTCCTGGCGTTGTGCACCGTACTCAGCTTCGATATGTGCGACACCATCGGCGCCGAGCGGCGTGCGGCAGACCGGGCAGATCTCGGTTTTACCCGTGGCGATCAGCGCCAGCTTACGATTGATCTCCTCGCCCGCATTGCGCGTTGCCTCTTCTTCAGCGCTCTGCGCTCCCGCCTGCTGCACAAGTTCCTGCACACGGCTGCGCAGAGTAGTGAGCTGCTGGCGGTCGGTTTCGGCAGCAGTCTGTGCGACGACAAGCTCGTGTGCCTCGCTGCGCAGCCGTTCTTCCGGCCGCAATCGTTCGTTTGCCTCGCGGACCTGTTGCTTGATCTGGTCGCGTTCGGTGGTGAGCGTCTGCTGGCGCAGGTCGATTGTCTTCTGTACCTCGGCGCGCCGCAACTGGAGTTGGCCGATCCGCCCGCTGCGTTCAGCAAGCGCAGCACGCTGCGTGCGTGCGGTCTCGAGATCGGCATCGACGCCCTCGTAGCGTTTGAGATCCTCATTGATACGCGCGATCTCGGCGCTGATCTGCGGGCGACGAGCGGCGCGTTCGCGCAGGCCGCGCAGATCGGCTTCGGCGGCGCGCAACTCGGCGCGTAACTCGGCCTCGGCATCGCGGATCTGCTGCGCGGTCTGGGTGCGGCGCAGCTGGAGCGCATCATAGGCCGGGCGTTGCCGGTCGAGCGCAGCACGCTGCGTGTGCGCGGCCTCGAGATCGGCGATCCCGGCCAGCGTCTCGGCGCGGCGCGCCACGTGCTCGGCGGCGCGTGTGTAGGTGGTGGCCGCGCGCGCGACATCGGCGGTCAGCCGGTCGCTCTCGTCTGCAAGGCGTTCGGCCGCCCGGCGGCGCTCGTCGCGCAGCGCGCGTTGCGCATCGAGCGCCTGAATCTGCGCGCTGGCAGCATCGAGTGCTAGCCCGGCACGCGCCACCTGATCGGCGGCGTGCTCAGCCTGCTCGCGCGCCCGTTCGACGGCGCGCAGGTACTCGTCGCGCAGGGCGGCCTGGCGGGTGTAAGCCTCGATCTGGCCATCGACAGTGCGGGTACGGCCATCGAGCTCGCGCGCGGTGGTGCGCGCCTTCTCTTCGAGTTGTTCGTAGCGCGTGAGCCCAAGGATATCGGCGAGCACCTGTTTGCGCTGGCCGGGCTCTTTGCGGGTAAACTCGTCTGCGCGGCCCTGGCGCAGATAGGCCGAATTGGCAAAGATCTCGTAGTCCATGCGCAGTGTGCCGATGATCGCCGACTGCGTCTCGCGCAGTGTGGCACCGGTGAGCGATTTCCAGCTCTCACCCGCGCGCGCCTGAAATTCGAGCCAGGTCTGGCCGGTCTTCTTCGCGCGGCTACGTTTGCGGATCACGCGGTAATCCTGGCCGTCGAGCGCGAAGATCAGATCGACCTCCATCTCGACTGCGCCGAGCGCCATGAGATCGTCTGCGCTGCTGAGCCGCGCCTCGCCCCAGAGTACCCAGGTCAGCGCATCGAGCAGGGCCGATTTGCCCGCACCGTTATCACCTGCGAGGCAAGCGATCGTGATGCCATCAAAATCGAGTGGCGGCAACCCCTCGCGGTAGCACATAAAATTGCGGAGCGACAGGCTGCGTGGAATCATCGATACCTCAGAAGAACAAAATTTCGTCCATGGGGTAGTATAGCATACGGGTCGGTCGTAGCGCCGAAGCATCCTGCCGCGACACCGCCGCGAATGCTTCGGCGCTGCTCCTCATCCTATCCCTGCGCCGAATGTTGTGCGAGCATACTGGCGATCGGGCGTAATTCGAGCCACCACTGTTCGCGCGGGCGGCGGTTTTTAAAATCGGCCATGGCGGTCATTTCGGCAATACCATACTGCTGCAGTTTGCCTGCGCGGAAGCCAATAAACGAACCGGCCGTGCTGCCCTGTGCGAGCTTGCCCGCCAGCGTATCGATCGCTCGCGCCGCCAGCCGCGTCGCCTGCACGCGGTCAAAGGGCGACGGGTTGCCGCCCAGTTGCAGGTGACCGAGGATGACCTGGCGCGCCTCGAACAGACTGCCGCCCTCCTCTTCGAACAGGTCGGTGATAAACTGCGTGGTGTAGGTGGCGTTGGCCTGCTCGCTGCGAATGAGCAACGCCAGCCGCTTGCCGTTGCGAAACCCGGCGCGGACGTATTCGAGATCACGCGTGAGATCGTGGATCGAGAGCTTCTCTTCGGGCAGGTAGGCGCGCTCGGCACCGGTGGCCAGTCCGGCCATCAGCGCGAGGTAGCCGCAGGTACGGCCCATAACCTCGACGACAAAGCAAAGCCGTTCGGCGACGGCCGACTGCTTGATCCGGTCGAGCGCCTCGACGATCCGGTTGAGCGCGGTGTCTGCGCCGATGCTGAGCTCGCTGCCGGGCAAGTTGTTGTTGATCGACGCCGGCAGGCAGATCATCGGGATATTGAGCGCGGGGTGCAAATCGCGCGCCGCATCGATCGCCGCCGCACCTTCATAGGCCGCCCAGCCGCCGATCACCAGCAGTGCGCCGATCTGCTCGCGTTCGAGCGTCGCGGCGATCGCGGCGAGCTCATCACCCTGCGGGATTTTACGGCTCAGTCCCATGTTTGCGCCACCGAGCGTCTCCCAGCCCTCGACGCCGCGCCAATCGAGCGGCACGGTCTCGCCGCGGATCAGCCCCTCGTAGCCATCACGAAAGCCAACGACCGTATGACCGCGGCTCTCAGCGAGGCGGGTGGCGGCGTGAACGGCGGTATTCATGCCGGGTGCGAGCCGCCCGGCGGTGATGATCCCGATCCGCGCCGGGCGCGCATCGACCGTCGGCGTGCTCGCCTGGCCGTGCGCCATGATCTGGAAGATGTTGAACATTTCGGTGAAACTACCACCGCGCATCTGCATCGCGGATTCGTATTCTTTCGCCGCAATTTTATCCGCCACCGAGCGCGTGCGTTGCACCGCCTCCATCAACGGGATTTTGTGGACGCGGTTGTAGCGCATGCCAATCATCTGTGGCTCGTCTGCGGCGGTGGTGGCCAGCAGATGGTCGGTCGCGGCTGCGCCGACGAGCGTGCTCATCCAGCGGTCGAACGCGCTCGGTGTGCCGCCGCGCTGTACGTGGCCCAGGATCGTGACACGCGTGTCTTCACCGAGCCTGGTGGCCAGGATATTCTTGACGGCCTCGGCGCTGATCGGCTGGCCTTCGCGATCGCGCGCGCCTTCGGCGACGATCACAATGCTCTCGCGGCGGCCTGCGGCGCGCCCGGTGCGCAGCGCAGCACACATGCGATCCTCCCAGCCCGCCTCGGGTGGATTTTCGGGGATGATACAGTAATCCGCGCCGCCAGCCACCGCGCACATCAGCGCCAGGTAGCCACAATTGCGGCCCATAATCTCGACAACAAACGAGCGCTGATGGCTGGCGGCGGTCGCGCGTAGTGCGTCGACGGCATCGACGGCCCGGTGCAGCGCGCTGTCTGCGCCGATCGTCATGTCGGTACCGACCATATCATTGTCGATCGACCCGACAAGCCCCACGATCGCCAGCTGGCGGTGCTGGTCGGCGGTCTCGGCGCTGATCTGGCCGCTCGCGAGTAACTCGGCGAGCAGCTCAGGCCACTCCTGACGCAGCAGATTGGCTCCCGTCAGGCTGCCATCGCCGCCGATAACTACCAGCGCATTGATGCCACGGTCGAGCAGATTGTTGGCGGCCCGCAGCCGACCGGCGCGCTCACGAAACTCGGCTGAGCGCGCGGTACCAATGATCGTACCGCCGATCTGCATGATCCCGCCGACATCGTCCCAGGTGAATGACCGGATGCGCTCGCCACCCTCGACCATGCCGCGGTAGCCCTCGAAGATTGCATACATCGGCACACCACGCGCGAGACCTTGCCGCACTGTGGCGCGCAATGCCGCGTTCATCCCCTGCGAATCACCGCCGCTCGTCAACACGCCAATCGATCGTTGCTGTTCGGTCATCGCGCTCCTCCTTCTCCCCACCAGGCGCATCGCGCGCCCCTGCGTGTGGGCCGGGCGGGGCACCGGCGGACGCCGGTACACGGGCAAAGCAATTCGCGCGTGATTGCAATCACGCAGCGAATGCTTTGCCCCTGCGCTACGCGCTGCCGCCCACCACGCCCGCGTATGGCCGCCGCAACACGACGACCGACCGTGGTGCTACGTGATACGATTCGGTCGTCACCACCGGCTCCTCACCCGTTTCGCAGATATCTTCGGGCGATGCGCGTGCGGTATCGACGACCCGCAGCCACGGATCATCACGCTGATCCTGGATCGCAAACACGAGATCGTCTGCACCGGCGTTGATCATCACATACAGGTCGCTGTCGCGCAGCGCGGCACCGCGCAGCACGTAGGCCAAGGCGTGGCTGGTCTCGCTGGCATCAACTGCGCCCGTCGGGCCAAACCAGCGTACATCTTCGCGCCAGTAGCGCCGCCGCCCGATCGACGGATGCGCCTTGCGAAACGCGATCATGCGTTTGAAAAAGCGCAAGACCCCCGGATTCTGGTCGAGCCGGCTCCAATCGAGCCAGGTGGTCTGGTTATCTTGATTGTAGGGGTTATTATTGCCACCCTGGGTCTGCAAAAACTCGTCACCTGCGCAAAACATGGGTGTGCCGTTGGCCAGCATCAAGATCGTGAAGAAATTTTGCACCTGCCGTCGCCGCAACGTCATCACGTGTGCGGGCGCGCCGGTGTCGCCTTCGAAGCCAGAGTTCCAGCTGCGATTGTCATCTGATCCATCGGTATTGTTGTGACCGTTTGCCAGATTATGCTTGAGATTGTAGGCCGTCAGGTCATACAGGCAGAAGCCATCGTGCGCGGTCACAAAGTTGACGCTCTGCGATGGCCGGTAGACGTGCCGCCCCTGATCGGGGAACAGGTCATCGCTGCCGTAGAGCCGCTGCATCATTGGCGCGATAAAGCCACCATCGCCACGCACAAACGAGCGTACATCATCGCGGAACTTGCCGTTCCACTGCAACCAGGTCTTGCCGGGGAATCCGAGCCCAAGCTGGTAACTGCCCATATCCCACGCCTCAGCCACCAACGTCGCATCTGAATAATGGCCAAACGCGCTGATCTCAGCGATCGCGGCCGGATCGTGCTGATTGATCGATCCATCCGTCTCGCGCGTGAGGATCGAGACCAGATCGAAGCGAAAGCCATCGATACCCATCTTCTCGGTGTAGTAACGCAGGCTATCGAGCATCAATTCGCGCACAATCGGGTGCGCACAGCGCAGCGTATTACCGCACCCGGTATCATTGATATAAAAGCGCCGATCGCGCGTGAGCAGATAGTAACTTTTATTGTCTATGCCACGGTACGAATGCGCCGGCCCGTTCTGGTCACCTTCGCTGGTATGATTATAGACCACATCGAGCCAGACCTGGATGCCCGCCGCGTGAAATGCGCGCACCATCGCGCAAAACTCGGCGTGTGGGTCATCACCGGCGACATAATCATGGTGTGGCGCGAAGAAATTGAGGGTCATGTACCCCCAGTAATTGTTCTCCTGCGGGTCAAACTGGTGGATCGGCAGCAGCTCGACGGCAGTCACGCCCAGCTCCTGGATATGCGCGATCTTCTCGGTGAGCCCGGCAAACGTGCCGCGCAGTGCGGGTGTGACGCCCGAGGTCGGGCTGGCGGTGAACCCTTTGACGTGCAATTCGTAGACGATCAGATCATGCGTGTGGCGCGGCGGCTGGGTTTCGCCCCAGTCGAAGGCGGGCACCACCTGTTGTGGCGGCAGATACCCAAGCGGCGCACACCCGGCGGTCGGGCCAGCGGCTGCGGCACGCGCGCGGCTGTATGCTGGTGGAAAGAACACACGCCGCGCAAACGGATCGAGCAGCACCTTCTGCGGGTCAAATCGATGTCCTTCGCTCGGATTGAACAGCCCATCGACGCGGTAGGCATAGTACGTGATGCTCGCCAGCAGGTGTGCCGGGATGCGGCAGTGCCAGATCGGCCCCGAGCGATTGATCGTCGCATCAAATGTATACTGCGCGGCCGGGGTCAGCAGCTCGAATTCGTGGTACAGCAGCAGTGTGACGCTCGCCCCGTGGCGTGAGTAGATCGCAAAGTTGTAGGCCTGCGCCGCGCCAACCCACGCCACACCCAACGGTGCCGGGAGCCCATCGTCTACCTGGTCGGCTCCGATCGTCGCCACCGCGTCATCGACCGTCGTCATGCTTGCTACTCCTCAGCCGCTGCCGCTTGCTCCCCGTGCAGTATACCGCAATTGCCTGCGCTGCTGCCGTCATCCCGCCAGCGCGTGCAACCGGGCGACATCCGAAAGCTGGATGGCATCGTCTTCGACGCGGATCAGGCCAGCCTCGCGAAATTCGCCCAGCACCTTGGTGACGGTCTCGCGGTACGATCCGATCATCTCGGCGAGCTGCTGGTGCGTGTAGCGTACCACGCGCCGATCGGCGGCGGGCACGGAATCGCGTGGGTCACCCAGGCTGAGGAGCACGGTAGCGAGCCGCTGTGCGACGCTTTTGAATGCGATATCGGCGAGCTTGCGCTCGACGGCGCGAATGCGGCTGCTCATCACCGCCATCACGCGCAGTGCCACAGCGGGGTGCCGATCGAGCAGCGCGCGCAGGATATCGCGCCGCACAACGCCAACCTGGACATCGGTCATCGCTTCGGCAAAACTATCGTGATGCCAGCCTTCGGTCAGCGCCATCTCGCCAAACACGGCCTGTGGCTCGAGCACCGCCACCGTCAGCGCACGGCCCTCGGG
>JAYUYF010000452.1:0-4013 GCA_043752605.1 Roseiflexaceae bacterium | reverse complement strand
TGCGTGCGACATCGGCTTCATCACCGAGGCGCGCGATCCACTGCTGGTCGAGCCGCTCGGGGACGGTGATGACGATAATATGCATGCCGCGCTGCGGTGCCACAGTCGGGCCTTTCTGCTACTGCTGATTGTAGCGCGTCAGGATGTCTTCGAGATTAATCGACGGCGAGGCGAACTCGTCTTCGCGATTGAGCGGTGAGCGCAGGGCAAAATCGATCACACCACCCGAGTCTTTGATGTACTTGAGCGTGAGCGCGTCTTCGGGCGACACGCTGCAGACGAGCGACGTCGGCGCGCCGATCTCTTCCGTCTCACTCTCGGCAGCAGCAACGCGCAAGATGCGAAACACCTCGATGTTTTGCAGCGTCAGCATCGTGACCGCACTCGCCTGATCGCCGGGAGGCGGCGTAAGCGTCAGCAGCAAATCGACGCGATCACCTTCGCGCACGACATCACTCTGCCCGAGCAGATCAACGATCGGGAAGGCAAACAGCACCCGGCCAGCGGGGATCTTGGGTGCGAGCCCGGTACCATCATCGGTGAACTGACCGGCGGTGAAAAACTCACCCTCACCGATATCACGCGCAAGCACCTTGTTTTCAAGATCGACGGCTCGGGTGATCGCGGTCGTCGGCACCAGGGCAAGGGGATAATCCTTGAGTACGATATCCGACGACGCCAGTACTGCGCCGCGCGTGACAGCTCGCACCGCGACCGGGATTTTGACCGACGGCTCGGGAGTAAGCTGCGCGACCAGCGCGGCCGCTTGTTCAGAAGCCTGTCGTGTCTGTTGCTGAATCACAAAGAAGACGAGCGCAGCCGTACCTAGCGCGAGCAAGACACCAACCGTCAGCAAGATCCAGCCGCTACGACGATTCACAATCAGACTCCTTCAGGCATGGAAAGCACGCCTCTGTACTTTACCTGTTCTACAGGTCAAAGTATACACAGGACAATTACCAAAACCATGACAACCTGTGAGCGTCTGACGTTCAGATGAGTGTCGTATTGATAAGATGGAGCAAGCCATCGATATCAAATGGCTTCTGGATAATTACCGCACCCTCGGCCTCGAGATCGGCAAACCAGGGCTTACGATTGAGTGCCGTCATGATAAAGATCGGAATACCCTCTTCCTGGAGTTGCTCTTTGATCAGCCGAAACGTTTCGACACCATCGAGCTGCGGCATCATAATGTCGCACATCACCAGATCGGGCTTGAGTTGCTGCAGCATGGCGACGCCCTCGTGGCCATCTGCGGCGAGGATAATCCGATATCCCGCATCGCGGAGCGCGATTTCGAGAAACGTCTGCATTCCCGGGTCATCATCGATGACGAGTACTGTTTTCTGATCCATATTCACTCGCTGCTAACGATCTCGCAGACTATTATACCATCTGCCCATCATGATACTTCAGCGCGCGACCTCACCAACTGCCCGACTCAACAGCGCGGCGGCTGGCAGCGCGAGACAAATTTCGGTGCCCTGTGGCCCCGTCTGGCCGATCCAGATGCGCCCACCGAGCAATTCGATATCGCGGCGCGCGAGGCTCAGACCCAGGCCACTGCCCGGTGTATCGGCGAGCGCGCGCACTTTGCGGCTGCGAAAGAACAGCGCAAACAGCTGATCGCGCTCATCTGCGGGGACGCCCGGCCCCTGATCAGTGACGCGTAGAACGGTCAGTCCATCGCTGGTGGTAGCGCTGATTGTCACCGCGCCCGCATCACTGTAGCGCAGCGCGTTGTCGACGATTTCGTGGAGTGCGCGACGCAGCACGTGGCCATCGGCGGCCACGACCGTTTCGGCGGAGACATCGACCGTGATCGCGATCCCCTTGGCATGCGCCAACGGCGTGTAGGTAGTACACAGTGCGTGCAGCAACGGTAGCAACTCGACCACTATCTCCGTTTCGGCACCGGGCGCAACAGGATGCAAGTGGTCATCAAATTCGAGCACGCGCTCGACCAGATCGGTGAGCTGCGCGGCACTATTGCCCAGCAAACTCAGCAAGTTGGGCAGCAGATCCGGCCGCGCACTGGCCACCTGCAGCGCGAGCGTCAGACTGGTGAGCGGGGTGCGCAACTCGTGGCCGACGTGTTCGATAAAGCTGGCTTTGCGCCGATCGAATGTGCGTAATTGCTCATTGAGATGGGCGATCTCAGAATACGCGCGCGCATTTTCGAGCGCACTGGCGATCGCCGGTGCGAGCGTACTGAGCAGATCGAGCACCAGCTGTGGATATGCACCACCATTGCGCGGCGCACCGCACGCGTAGATCCCCACCAGGCGGCCACCGATGTGGAGCGGCAGCACCAACCGCAGCTGATACAATCGAAACGGCGCGATCCACTCGGCGACATCATCATCTTGGAGCACGATCGGTAGTGTCGACTGGCGCACATAACCGGCACTGCTGCCGTGGGTCAGAATCGTCGCACCGGGAGCGAGCGGGTCATCGCCGAGCGCCACAAATGCGTAATCATCAGGCGGATAGAGCATCCAGATCGCTGCCCCATCAAGCCGCAGGCGGCCAGGTAATGCAGTGGTGAGCAACTCCCGCAAGTCTTCGGGATCGATGGTGCGCCCGAGCGACTCGGTGGTATCACGCAGCAACGCGCGCGCATCCTGCCAGCCACGACCGCGCAGATGATTGGCGAGGAAGATCAGGCGGCGGCGCGCGGGTGCCACACACAGCGCGACCACCACGGTCGCGATCGCGTGAGCGGTGAGCAGATCGGGCATCGGCAGGAGCCACACCAGCGACAGGTAGACAAACGCGAGCAGCAGCGCCAGCCCGCAGTTAATGATTAGAATGCCGACCAGGCGCGCACGCCGATCAACACCAAAAACCGTCAGATCCTCCATCACCGTCGCTGCTCCGCTTGCAACTCTGCAATGCCCGACGCGCCATGCGCGCGAGCTATGCACGTATCAACGCTACGACCAGGGGTAAGAGTTACGCGTTCACCAGGCGGATTGTGCAATCGCGTATGCCTGTGGCACCGAGACCGGGCGCGGGTTGGTGTAAACCGCCGGATCGCTGATCGCAAGCTCGGCCAGATCTTCGAGCGCTTCTAACGGAACACCGACATCGCGCAACCGCAATGGCAGTCCACAATCGGTGAGCAGAGTAACCACGGCAGCAACGCCAGCATCGATGATCGTGTCATCAGCGCGGCCCGTGGCGGCCACGCCGAGCGCCGTGGCCACGGCACGAAAGCGCGTGGGAACTGCGGGCGCGTTGAAGCGCATACCGTGCGGCAGCAGGATCGCGTTGGCCGTGCCGTGATGGACACCAAACAGACCCCCGACCGAATGCGCCAGCGCGTGGACGACACCCAGGCTACCACCACCGCAGGAGTAGGCGATCCCCGCGATACACGACGCGTTGAGCATCGCAGCGCGTGCCGCCATGTCATCACCGTTATCGGTTGCGGTGCGCAGGTGTTGCCCGATCAGGGTGATTGCCTGGAGCGCAAAGGCATCGGTAAACGGGTTGGCATTATTCCCGACATACGACTCAATTGCGTGCGTGAGCGCGTCGACACCGGTCGCCGCCGTGAGCTTCGGCGGCAAGCCGCGCGTGAGCTCGGGATCGAGCAGCGCCAGCTCAGGCTCGAGATATGAACTGGAGAACGTCATCTTCACCTGCGCGTCCTCATCGCGGATGACGGCCCACGAAGTCACTTCGCTACCGGTGCCCGACGTGGTCGGGATCGCGATCATCGGCACCAGCGGGCGGTTGAGCAAATTGTAGCCCTGATGATCGCGCAGGGTACCACCTTCGGTAATCAGGATGCGCATTGCTTTCGCGGTGTCGATCGGCGAGCCACCGCCGAGCCCGATCAGCAGATCGGCACCCACCGCACGCGCCTGTGCTGCCCCCGCCTCGACGGATGCAACCGACGAATTGGGCGGAACATCGGTGAAGACGCCAACGATCGTGATGTGGCCCGCGAGCGCATCGCGCACCAGATCGAGCAACCCGGCGGCGGCGACCCCGGCATCAGC
>JAYUYF010000451.1:0-9651 GCA_043752605.1 Roseiflexaceae bacterium | reverse complement strand
GAGATACGTGTAAAAACATGCAATACACGTTTTCATGTATTGGGCTTTGTGTCATCTCCGAAAGAACTCGTTCGCGCACCGTGCAACATTTCGCGAGCGACGCACGATCGCCACTTGCTACGTGGCCAGCGAAAACTGAATTAGGCGCAATCGTCTACGGCGGCGGTATGGCGCGGAGTAGCTCCTCGGGTACATCGAGCGCAAGAATGGGTTGCGGCACAACGATGAGCCCAAGCCGCCCATATGGGGCACCACTGCCGAAATCAATCAAGAATGCTCGCTCCGGACCAAACTGATAGATGACGCTGCGGCCACCTGCCAACCAGCCGATAGGCTGAAATGGGAGTGGAGGCATCCACGGCCACGCAGCGGCACGACGTCCGGTGGCGACCAACACGGTCTGCGTCGCACGGTCAACGATTCCTCGTCCATCGACGTCCCACATCGGGTGAGTGGACGTCAACTGCTGAAGTGCATTCGTGATGACGATCGTGCGTTCCGGCTGCGTAACCCACGGATCCCGTACCAATGTGCGTACATCTATGGCAGAATCGAACACAAATCCTGGTGACTCAGGTATGAGGGGGACAAAGACCACGTATTGCGCATCAAGGAAGAAGTAGAGTGTACCAGCTTCGTCATGCTGCGCGGTTGCTTCGTTCCACGAATTATACCGTTCTACCGGACGGGGTGACCAACTTCTCTCATCACGTGCAACGATCGTGGATCCGGTCGTGCCCCGCAACACCACGAGCAACGTGTCGGTGAGAAAAAAGGTGTTCAAATTAGCGAAAGGCAATGGCGTACGCCCGCCCGTGTCCACATCAGCCAGCACGGTTGGGGGCGGTTGCGCGGCGCGCTCGGTGATGAGGAGATGGGTGCCCGATGGTGAGACGCGCACCCACGGATCGCTACACGCGGAGGCCACGAGGCGAAACGGCGCATAGCGCACCGCCTCGCTCGCCGCCGGACACCTGCACTGAAACAGCGCTTGCGCGAGTAGATTGTCGCGCAACCACCAGCCCCAGCAGTAGCCCAGATACCCGACCCACAGCGCGGCTCCGCTCAGCCCGATCGCCAGCAGCCGACGCACCCAGCGCCACAGGGTTGTGCGGAGAGCCGTACGCAATATCGCTGACCGCTGCACAGGCATTACGGACAACGAGTCGAATTCCGACTGGCCGTACTCGTCCGGCCATTCAGTGTCCAGACGAGATTCGTGCCGGGGAACGCGACGCTGAACACACGCACCTGACGGCCGGGTTGGAAAACGGTGGGTTGGCTACGGTTGGTCGGTATCAGCGTGAACCGATTGGTCATGCCAACCGCGAACGTGACCGGGCTGGCGTTCGGGTTGCGGTAGCCAAACCAGGCGACGAACGTGCCGTTGGGTTGTGCCACCACACATTCGAGCACCGGGCTGACGGCCCCAAGCGTGCCGACGCCCGCTTCGAAGGTAAAGCGCTGGCCGGTCGGGTCATCTTCGGCCGGCGTCGGGTGGCGCACCAGGCGGCACAGATCGGAGAAGTGTTCCTGCGCCGCGCTGCGCTCCTTGCGGGTGACGGCGCGCCACGTACGGACGAATTCCTGCGGCGTGATTGGCATCGGTCCTCACGGCGGCGGCGGCGATTACGGGTAGTGTAGCACGGCGCGGCAGGGGCTGTGGCGCGCAATGCGACGTGCTATACTCCCGACACGCGACAAAGGGAACGTCAATGACAACTGCACAACTGGAGCGTACGATTGCCCAACTTCCTGCCGATGTGAAAGGGCAGCTGCTGATACGGCTCGCCCGCGATCTCACAAACGCATGGCCCGGCATCGAACGCACGCCCGGTGTGCACGGCGGCGATGCCTGCATTATACGCACACGCATCCCGGTCTGGACGATCGAGACCTACCGGCGTCTCGGCTGGGATGACACCGCGCTCCTGGCGAACTTCCCCACACTCCGCCCCGCTGATCTCGTGTACGCCGCGCTCTACACACAGGCAAATCGCACGGAGATCGACGACGCAATTCGTGCGCAAGACGCAGCATAGCGCATTGAACACGCGATACGCGCGTGTAAGGGCCGAAGTCGGCTTCGATGCTGCTACACTGGTCGCCACACACCCGGACGCAGTTCGTGCCAGCCCGCCCCAAGCCCGGTGGCGCAGCGCGCGCGGCCAGCAACAAACGCCTGCGTGGCCGGCCAATCGCGCACGCCGCTGAGCGCATCGGTGGCGATGACGCTACACGCGCCCACGGCACACGCCGCATCGAGGGCAGCTTCGGCCGCCATGCCACGCACCAGCGCCATGAGCAGCCCGGCGATCGTGGTATCGCCCGCACCCGTGGTGCCGATGACCGGTACATCGTAGCACGCGGCCCAGCAGGTGCAATCGGCCCACTGCTGCGGCACGAGCGGCGCGGCGCGCCCAATGCCGGCAATACGGGCAGCACCTGCGGTACGCAACAGCACGCCACGATGGCCGAGCTTGAGGAGGACAATCGGCGCGCCGAGCGCCATGAGTGCATCGGCGAGATCCACGATCTCGGCGGCGGTCAGGCAATCGAGCAGTGCATCACCGCAGCACGTGGCAGCCAGCCGCTTGAAGCGTGGCCGATCGAGCATCTGGAGGATCTCAGGAGCACTGGGCACAAACAGATCGACGTACGGCAGACAGCGCGCCAGCAACCGCTGCCAGTCGATCCGCCCCATCGGGCCGCACAGATCGATCATCGCCATATCGAGTGATGTCGTGAGACCCATGCGTTTAGCACGCTGCAACAGCGCGAGCAACTCGTCACCATCATTGGCCGCCAGCGCCGCCATCAGCGGCGGATACCCGATATGCAGCAGGCGCGCATCGGCGAGGATCGTATCTTCGAGATGGTGAGCCGTGAAGGTGGCGTTGCAGCCGGTGTGATGTACAAAATGGCGTGTGTCGTCCGACGGGCTGATGATCATGGTGTACGAGGTACTCTCGCCGGGGGCCGCGATCACCTGCGCGCCAAGACCCGGCGCTGCGGCCTCGAGCACTGCGCGCACGGCCTGGCCAAACATGTCATCGCCCACGCGCCCGGCGAGCCGCACCGCAACGCCAAGTTTGTGCAACGCCAGACCAACATTCGAGACCGCGCCGCCGGTGGCGACGGTGGCCGCACCGACCTCGGTGGTCTCGCCCGGAGCCAGTGCCGCGCCTGGCGCAAACGCGGGGAACATGTCCAGGCACAGATGCCCGGCGACGACGATGTCGATCATTGGTTCCACATCCCCACCCCGTCGCTGCGCGCCACTACTCCCGCACGGGTGGGGAGCGGCAGGCGGCGACGGGAAATATTACGCAATCACCGCATCGACTTCGATCTCGACCAGCATCTCGGGGACGATCATCTGCGCGCTCACCAGCGTCGAGACCGGCCGGATATCGGCGAAGAACTCGCCGTGGACACGCGCCACCGCTTCCCAGTCGTCGATGTTTCGGACAAACATACGGCAGCGGATGACATGCGGAAACGACGCCCCAACCTGTGTGAGCGCCGATTCGATTTTTCGAAAAATATAGCGCGCCTGCCCGGCCGCATCACCCGGATGCTGCACGGCACCGCTCGCATCCGCTGCCGTCGTACCACTGACGACCACGATATTGCCCGCGCGCACGACGCGTGAATAGCCGGCCAATGCCTCCCAGGGTGTGCCGCTGCCGTGTCGTTGGTGGATCATGTACTTTCCTTATACAACAGACGCGGCGTGCGGCGTCCCTGCGATGATGATGGACGCCACATGCCACGTCCCTGCGATGATGGACGCGGCGTGCGGCGTCTCTACGTTACGTGGTCGGGCGCGGCATCAGGGTGTTATCGTTGGTTTTGCCCGCCACGAAATCATCGATATTGTGGACGGTGGTAGCCGCAATCGTCGTGTAGGCATTTTCGGTGAAGAACGCCTGGTGGCCAGTGACGAGCACATTTGGGAAGGTCATCAGCCGCGCCAGCGTATCGTCGCTCATTGGTTGATCGGACAGATCGCGGAAGAATTTGCCCGCCTCCTCTTCGTAGACATCAAGCCCGACGCCCGCGAGGTGACCACCGCTGAGCGCATTGCAGAGCGCATCGGTGTCGATCAGGCCGCCACGACTGGTGTTGATCAGATAGGCATCGGCCTGCATCGTCGCCAGCGTCTCGGCGTTGATCATATGGTGCGTCTCGGGCATCAGCGGCACGTGCAGGCTGAGAATATCCGATCGTGCCAGCACATCGGCGAGCGGCATGTAGGTCATGCCGAGCGCGTGGCAATCGGGATTTTCGCGCACATCGTAGCCAATCAGTGTGGTGCCAAAGCCCTGCATAATTCGCGCAAAGATCGCGCCGATTTTGCCCGTGCCGATCACGCCGACCGTGCTGCCGTGGATATCGCGGCCCATCAGCCCGGCGAGGCGGAAGTTGAACTCGCGGGTACGATTGAACGCACGATGGACGCGCCGATTAAGCGTGAGCAGCAGTGCGACGGCGTGCTCGGCTACCGAGTAGGGCGAATACGACGCGACGCGCATGACGGTCATGCCAAACTGCTCAGCCTGGTCGAGATCAATATTGTTGTAGCCCGTCGAGCGCTGGACGATCAATTTCACACCACTTTTATGTAATGTTGTGAGTGTCTCAGCGCGCGCCTGATCGTTGACAAACAGACAGACCGCATCAAAGCCCTGCGCCATCGTCGCCGTCTGCGGATCGAGCTGTGCGGCGGTGAAGACAAACTCGTGACCGCTCTGGTTGGCTGCGTTCATGAAGGTCTGGTCGTAGGAATGGGCGTCGTAGATCAACACACGCATAAGAATCTCCTCCTCTGTTTGGCAAGGTGACCGGGTGAGCGCAGATGTCACCTTGTCACCTTGTCACCTTATCATCTTCTCATCGTACCAGATCAAGCAGCGCCGCGCCGCACGCCAGCGATGCCGCCGCAAACTCGTCGAGCATCGGCTGCGGGTTTGCCTGATCGACACACCACCACGCGCTGAGCACCGCGTACCCGACGCCCCAGGCCGCGATGCGTTGCGCATCGGCACCCAGTTCCTCAGCCAGGATCATGAGGCGGCGCTCGGTGAGCTGTGCGAGCGTACCATCGCCCAACGCCGCAGTGATCCGGTCGTACGGGTTATGGAAGAACGCACCTACCTCGGCGAGCGGGTCACCGACCACACCGTGCGGGTCGATCACCACCCAGCCCGCCGCGCCGCCATCGATGATATTCTCGTGGTGCAGATCGCCGTGCAGCACATACGCTGCTGGCTCGCTCGCGTGCAGTTCGGCAAACAATCGCTCGGCCGCATCCACGAGCCGCGCGGGGAACGGGCCAGTCGTGCCGCCATACGTACTGCGCAGCGGTGTGAGCGCGTGATGCCAGCTGTGGGTCGTCGGTAGACCATGATCGACGGGTGCCGGTTGGCGAACAGCGCGAAAACAACGCGCGGCGATCTGTGTCTCGGCGTCGTCATCATCGCGTGTGAGCAGCGTATAACCCGGTTGCACGTGTTCGAGCAGCAGCGCACCACGCGCCGGGTCGGCATCGTAAAGGCGTGCGGCACCCCGGCCAGCGAAGATCCGCAGCGCAGTCAGCTCATTGTGCAGGTCATCCGACGGGTAGCCAATTTTGAGCACCACGGGTGTACCATCGTGCCGGGTGGCACGCGTCACATAGTTGAAGCTCAGATTGAAGTGATCGCCAAGCGTCAGATCCCAGCGCGCGGCGATCGTATCGGCCAGCGCGGGCAGATCGGCCAGCCACGCTGCACCACGCGGAAACGTGGTGGTGACGGTACGCACGAATGTCGGTGGCAGATCAGTGATACGCATAGGATGATGATACCACAGGCGCGGCGGGCGGCGATCCCGTAGGGACGCAGCATGCTGCGTCCGATCCTCCCCGCCGCCGCCGCCCCGTCCGATCATCCCCGCGCCCGCCGCCGCCCCGTCCGATCATCCCCGCCGCACCCGCCCCGTCCGATCATCCCCGCGCCCGCCGCCGCCGCCCCGTCCGATCATCCCCGCGCCACTCGCCGCCGCAGTGTATGGATCAGCCAGGCGATGCCAAAGCACAGCGTACATGTCAGCACCACCGCCGCCCCCGATGCGACATTGGCGTAATACGAGGCATACAGCCCCACCACACCCGAGCCGATCGCGATCAGGGTCGCGATGCCCATCATCGGCGCGATCCGGCGCGTCAGCAATGATGCCGCCGCCGCCGGAGTGACGAGCAATGCGCTGGTGAGGATTACACCCACCACCTGAATACTGGTGACGACCGTCAGCGCCAGCAGCAGCAGCAGCACCAGCCGCATGGTATCAGCGCGCACGCCGATCATCTCGGTCTGCACCGGGTCATACGAGGACAACACCAGTTCTTTGTGGAGCAACGCGAGCACGGCCAGCACCAGCACGACAACAACCGCCATCACGGTCAGGTCTTCGCCCGTCACACCGAGCAGATTGCCAAACAGCAGGTGGGTAAAATCGCGAAACGAGCGCACGGTGCTGATCAGCAGGATCCCCAGCGCAAACATGCCGGTGAACACGACGCCGATTGCGGTATCTTCGCGCAGCTCCTCGCGCCGCGCCAGCCAGCCAATCGCCAGCGCCGTCACCATACCTGCCGCCAGCGCACCCACGTACAGATTCCAACCGCGCAAATAGGCGGTGACCACACCCGGCAGCACCGTATGTGCCAGCGCATCGCCGATAAACGCCATCCGGCGCAGGACAACATACACGCCAACACAGGCACACGCCGTGCCGGTGAGCACGATCGCCAGCAGCGCCGAGCGAATGAAGACGAATTGCAGCGGTTCAAGCAACCAGTTCATACCGCTCGCCCGCCGCGTGCTGCACGGCATACAGGCCCGCAGGCTGATCGACGACAATCGCACCCTCGCGCAGCACCACGACACGATCAAACTCGGCATCCATCCGATCGACGTGGTGGGTGGCGACCACGATCGTCTTTCCCGCGCGCTGCAGCGCGTGCAGCGCCGCGGCGATCACGTCGCGTGTCGGAGAATCCACGGCTGTCAGCGGTTCATCAAGCAACAGCAGATCGGCATCCTGTACCAGCGCGCGTGCCAGCAACACGCGCTGCTGCTGCCCGCCCGAGAGATCGCCGATCGTCTGATACGCAAACTGCGCCATCCCGAGCTGATCGAGCATGGTCAAGGCCCGCTCGCGGTCGCCGCGCGTCGGGCGGCGCAGCCAGCCGAGATGCACGTAGCGCCCGGCCACCACCAGATCGAGTACCGGGATCGGGAAGCGCCAGTCGATCTCGCTGCGCTGTGCCAGGTATGCCACACACTGGCGACACGCGCGCAGCGGCTGCCCAAACACCTGCACATCGCCCGCCTGCAGCGGCACCAGCCCGCAGACTGCCTTGAGCAGCGTGCTCTTGCCCGATCCATTCGGGCCGACGATCGCCACGCGCTCACCGCGCGCCACGGTCAGATCCAAGCGCTCGATCACTGCGGCGGATGCGCCCGCGTGTTGCACCCGCAGATTGGTGATTTGCAGCGGTGCCTGGCTGCCGTCCGCCGTGCTATGACCGCGCCCATACGATAACATCTCAGTACTCCAGGAATATTGCGCAACGAGGGGTGGTAGCCGCTATGGAATACCACCCACGAACCTCTACTATACCAGATGCACCACGTATCATGCGGCCAGGCCGGCCACCAGCACCGCCACATTGCTGCGGATCATCGTGATGTACGTGGCACCAGCGCTGCCCGCTTCGCCGAGCGCATCGGTGTAGAGCGGCGCACCAATCTGCACACCCGCCTCACGTGCGAGCGTCTCGATCAGCGCCGGATTACTCACATTCTCGGCAAAAATTGTCGGCACCTTCGCCGCCTGGATCTCTTTTACCAGCGCGGCAATTTCACCCGCCGCCGGATCACCCGCCTCGGTCGAGACCGCACCAAGCGCGGTGCCAACCAGCGTATAGCCATAGCGTGCAGCAAAGTAGCCAAATGTATCGTGCGAGGTGACCAGCAGGCGGCGCTCGGCGGCAATTCTGGCTGTCTCACGCACTACAAACGCATCAAGTTCTTCAAGCTCGGCCGTATACGCTTTGGCATTCGCTGCATATACCTCGGCACCTGCGGGATCTGCTGTGGTGAGCGCGGCACGCACATTTTCGACCATAATCACCGCGTTCTGCACATCGTGCCAGACGTGCGGGTCAGACTCACCGTGTTCCTCACCGTGCGCTTCGTCCGCAGCAGGCACCTCGCCCGCGCCGTGCGCTTCTTCGGCTGGTGCGATGGTTGTGATACCATCACTCACACTGACCAGTGGCGCAGTCGCCCCCGACGCCGGGTACAGGTCTTCCATCCAGGTCTCAAACGCAAGGCCATTTTGCAGGATGACCTTTGCATCCACCAGCTTTGCCGCATCGGCTGGCGCGGGCTCGAAAGTGTGCGCGTCGCCGCCGGGGCCAACGAGCGTGGTCACCGCCACCCGCTCGCCACCGACCTGCTCGGCAAACTCGCCGATGATACTAAACGTCGCCACGACCGCAATCGGTTCAGCTGCTGGCGTTGTGGGAACGACAATCGTGGGCGCAGCGTTTGGCACGAGTGTAGCCGCCACCGTCGGCACGCTGGTAAGTACCTCAGCAGCCGGCACAGCGGTGGGCGCAACGGGTGCCGCTGTGGGCGCGGGTGCGGCGGTGTTGGTGCCACACGCGGCAAGCAGTACGGCCGTTATCAGTAGCACAGCAACTGGCCGCCGGGTAAACAGCGTTGTACGCATCTCCTGGTTCTCCGTAATCATCTACGCATCAGCCGCCATACAATGATAGCGACCATCAATACGAGATTGTACCACAGATTCTTGCAGACGCAGATTGCGCGGGCAATCAACTGGCATGCTATACTTCAGCTAGCAGGATATGATAGTGGTCGTGGTATGCACGTCATTTCCCGAAAGGTGCTGCGCACCTTTGCACAACGCTATCCTGACAGTCGTACCGCGCTTGATGCGTGGTTTCATATCGTCGACAAGAATGCATTTACCACCTTCGTCGACCTTCGCCGCGTGTTTCCGCAGGCAGATCTCGTCGGCGAACTGATTGTGTTCAACATTGGTGGGAATAAATATCGGCTCGTTGCGGCCATCCACTTCAATCGACAGAAGATGTATATTCGGCATGTGCTGACCCATGAGGAATATGACCGAGGGGGGTGGAAACGATGATAGTCGCATCACCTGAACAACTGACGCGCGCCTGGCGCAGCTTACAGAACCTCATTCCGGTGCAGACGATCCACACTGAAGACGATTATGATCGCGCTGTCACTGCGCTGAACACCCTGGTAGATACGGTGGGCACCGATACGACGCACCCACTCTATACCTTGCTCGACACGCTGGGCACGCTGGTGCAGACCTACGAAGACCACCATGAACCACCAGCGGTCTCAACCAATATTGGTGTATTGCAGTTCTTGCTGTCCGAACACGGGCTGACCGCAGATGACCTGGCCGATGTGGGCGAACCGGCGCAGATCTCCGCAATTCTCGCCGGGCGGCAGCCACTCACCACGCCCATGCGCCACGCGCTGGCACGCCGATTTGGGATTACCCCGGAAACCTTCAGTGACGCATGACGACCGGTGA
>JAYUYF010000450.1:0-4022 GCA_043752605.1 Roseiflexaceae bacterium | reverse complement strand
ACCTCGGCTGACCCGCCAAGCTGGACGGCAGCCCGATCAGCACGAAACACCACATCCGGGTCGAGCACGGTGAGCAGTGCGGCAAAATCGCCTGCACGCGATGCAGCCAGAAATGCAGCGACGACCTCGCGCTGGCGGGCAAACTCGGCAGCCGGAACGGTGGCGACACCCCGGACGCGGCGGCGTGCACGGCTGGCAAGCTGGCGGGCTGCGGTCGGCGAACGCCCGACGAGTGACGCAATCTCGGTAAATGGTACGGCAAAGATATCGTGTAGCACAAATGCGAGCCGTTCGGCAGGTGTCAACGTTTCGAGCACCACCAGCAACGCGAGACCGACCGCCTCGGCCAGCAATGCTTCGTGCTCCGGATCGCTCTCCGCGCGCGCGGCCGTCACGGTAGCGAGCTGCGCATCAAGCGATTCCTCGCGTCGTGCGGTGCGGGCGCGCAGCATATCCAGACAGAGGCGCGCGGTGACGGTCGTCAGCCAGCCGCTCAGATTGGCGACATCGCTGCGATCGGCGCGGCTGAGGTGCAACCACGTTTCTTGCACAGCATCATCAGCTTCGCTGAGCGAGCCAAGCATCCGATATGCTACCGCGTGCAGACGCGGCCGATTGGCAGTAAATTGCGCAGCCAGCCATTCGTGGTGGTCCATCGTCACAGTCCTTTGTTGTGGTACGTCATCTTCATGACGGGTACCACACACTTCGTGTGACCGTAAGCAAATAGGAGCACGATTATGCAGGCACGCATGCCAAACCCGGTGATGATTCTTCCCGAAGCCATGCAGGCGCTCCAGGCGCTTGGGAAGGTGGCGCAGACCAATGGCGTACCACCAAAGACGCTTGAGCTGATCAACCTGCGCGCGAGCCAGATTAACGGCTGCGGTGTCTGTGCCGTGCAGCACCCACAGATCGCGCGCAAGCTTGGCGAGACGGACGAGCGGCTGTTTGCCGTCGTGGCCTGGCGCGAAGCACCGTACTTCAGCGATGCCGAGCGTGCCGCACTGGCGCTCACCGAGGCCATGACGCGGATGAGTGATCGGGCTGATCCCGTGGCAGATGAGATCTGGGCCGAAGCCGCGCGGCACTACGACCAGACCACGCTCGCGGCACTCGTCGTGGCGATCGCCAATATCAACGTCTGGAACCGGATCAACGTTGCCACGCGGCAGGTCGCGGGCCAGCAGTGGTGAACGGGGTATGGGCAGCGTGGCAAGCGCGCTGCCCACACAGGTGAGTACTTCAATACCCCGCCTGTTTATCGACGATATTGACCAGCGTCTCGCCAAGTTGAAACCGGCGCAGGTTGTCGGCAAAAATCTGCACCATGCGCTCGCGCGTGCGCGGCGATGAGTACGTAATGTGCGGTGTGACCCAGACATTAGGTTGCTGCCAGAGCGGATCGTCGGCGGGCAGCGGCTCGGTATCGAACGCATCGAGCCCCGCGCCGCCGATCCGCCCTTCGTCGAGCGCTGCAAGCAGCGCAGCGGTATCGATGATCTGGCCACGCGCGATGTTGATCAGATAGGCATCGGGCTTCATCGCGGCAAACGCCGCCGCATCGATCATGCCGCGTGTCTGATCGGTCAGCGGTGCCGACACCACGACAAAATCGGCCTCAGGCAACAGATCACGCCACGCGTCATCGCCCACCACCTGTGCGACGCCGGGCATTGGCCGCGGGCGGCGGCGACTACCGACGACGCGTATGCCAAAAGCGCTGGCGCGGGTGGCGATCTCCTGGCCGATCTGGCCGATACCAATGATCAGCATCGTGGTGTTGGTCAACTCACGCAGATCGCTATCGTGCGGCTTCTCCCAGTCTGCCGGGGGCAGCGCCTTGAGCGCAAATGCCTGTTTGACGTGTGCCAGTACATACAGCATCACCCACTCGGCAATTGGGATCGCGTGCGCGCCGGCCGAATTGGTGAGGAGCAGATCCTCACGCTCGAGGATCTCGGGCTGGAGCAAGTGCTCGACGCCGGCCGACGCGGTGTGGACCCAGCGTAGCGATGGTGCATCGCGCAGCGTGCGGCGGAACGTCTCGCGCGGTGTCCACCAGCGGAAGTAGACATCGGCGGCGGCAACATCACCCTGCGGTACGCCATCTTCACCAAACCAGACAATCTCGTGGGTGTGCAACTCCGGCACAAAGCGTTCAAATAAATGCACAATCGGCTGTGGGAGAATCAGCTTCATATATCGTCCTTCTCTGCGCGCTGGCTCACAAGATAGAGTATAGTAGATCTGGCGGTTGCCGTTGACAGCAAACCGTGCGATAATACAAACACTTGTTCTTTTCCGAGGCATACTGTGATCGAATGGCTACTGTACAGTCGAGTACGATATCTGATTCTCACTGCGGCCATAGTCGTCGTGTTGATGAGCTTTTTTGGCGAGCAGAGTGCATCGCTCAGCGCGTGGGGAGCGCGTATGCCCGCAGCGGGTGCAGCAGGTGCGGCCGTGCTACGCGCCGAAGCGCGTACAGACGCGAGCAGCAGTATCCCGCTCACACTCGCGGGCGATCTGGGTTTTAATGTGCGCGCGGCGCTCGATGCCAGCGGTGGTGCCTTGCGCGAGGTGGTGATCGCACCTGGTGCGACGTTTAGCTTCAACGCGACGGTTGGTTCACCGGCTCTGGTGACGATCGTCAGCGTGGGTGGGGTGCCAGGCGGCGGCTGGTGCGATCTGGCGGCGCGGTATGTCCAGGCCGTGCGGCCGGTGTTGCCGCCCGAGGCGGTGCGGTTCCCGAATCATAATATCACGGCTGGCTTCGGGCTCGCCGATGTCGCCTACGATGATGCCGTCAGCATCTGGAATATCGATGGCCGCGCGGGCAGTGATGGCGGCAGCCAGGATCTCCAAATTCGCAATGTGCTCGACCGGCCGCTGCGGCTGGTGGCGAGCGAAGAAGACGGCGCGGTGGTGATCCGGGCATTTGTCGAATGATCTGCCGGACGCCACGATCTGCCGGACACCACGATCTGCCGGACACCACGATCCGCCGGACACCACGATCCGCCGGACGCCCTGATCCGCCGGACGACCACGGCGGGGTGTGGACGCGATCGGTGTGGGGCGGATGCCATGATCTGTCGGCCGTCATGATCCGCCGGACGCAGCATGCTGCGTCCCTACGTTGGAATCGTGCAAATACGTGATGTACTCGTATTATGACAAACGACGCAGCACAACGCCAGGTCACTGCGATCTGCCGGACGCAGCATGCTGCGTCTCTACGTTGGAATCGTGTAAATACGTGAGGGTCGTTCTTGCTTATATTGCGGTCGAACTGCGGCGGCTCTGGATCATGCGCCGCACGATCCAGCCGACGACGAGCAGCACGCCGCCAACCAGCACAACCCGGCTGATCGGGCTGATGTAAGTCTCGACGAGCTGATAATTGTTGCCGAGTACGACGCCTACGTACGCCAGCGCGATATTCCATAATGCCGATCCCGCCGTGGTGAGCAATAAAAATGGCAGCAGCGGCATCGCCACCACACCCGCCGGGATCGAGATCAACGAGCGGATGCCGGGGATGAAACGGCAAAAGAAGATAACCTTGCTTCCATGACGCTGAAACCAGTTGATCGAGCGCTGGATATCTTTGCCTGATACGCCAAGCCACTTGCCGTGCAGATCGGCCCAGACCATCAGCCGTGCCGCGCCAAACACCTTGCCGATGTAATACAGCACCAGCGCCCCTGCTACGGAGCCAATCGTCGATGCGATGATCACCCAGAAGAATGAATACTCGCCACGCACCGTGGCAAATCCGGCGAGCGGAATGATCAACTCGGAAGGAATTGGCGGGAACAGACACTCGACAAACAATAACAGGGCGATACCGACGTAGCCGAGCCGATCCATCACCAGTAGTACCATTTCTTCGATCCAGGCAGACATGGGTGCTCCTTTGTTGAGAGGTCTCTCGCTATTGTAACGCCGAAAGCTGCGAGAAGGTAACGGATCAATGCGGCGGCGGACGGTGGGCGGACGGTGGGCGGGCGGGCGGC
>JAYUYF010000449.1:0-4026 GCA_043752605.1 Roseiflexaceae bacterium | reverse complement strand
ATGAGGTTGCGATTGCTATCCTCGATCAGGGCAATGAGGAAGAAGAAGCGCTCGTTCGTGTTTCCGTCGTCGATGATGACGATGATGCTGACGATGTGCCCGCCGATGCACCCCCCGCAACGCCCGCGCCCCGCACTGGCCAGCGCGGTCTGACACGCGCCGATGATGCTGATCAGGTTGCGCGCCGTATCCTTGAGGATATTCTCGAACGCATGGAGATCGAGGCGTTTGTCAGCGCTGTGCGCTCGACTGTTCCGGATCAGCGTGGCGAACCCGAAGAGACGCTGACGCTGCACGTCGAAGGTGCAGATGAAGAGGCGATGGGCCTGCTGATCGGGCGCCACGGTGATACGCTGCGCTCGTTGCAGTTTGTGGTCAACCTGCTGATGAGCCGCCGCGTCCAGAAGTGGCCACAGATTGTCGTTGATGTTGGCAACTATCGCCAGCGCCGCCAGGAATCACTCGAAGGCATGGCGCGCCGGATGGCCGATCGCGTGCGCCAGAGTGGCCGCCCGATGCAACTGGAGCCGATGGGCTCGTTTGAACGACGTGTGATCCATCTGGTGCTGCGCGCCGACCCGACGGTCTATACCGAGAGCACGGGTGAGGGCGAGAACCGGAAGATTGTGATCTTCCCGGCCAAGGCGTGAGCAGCACCACCACGCCCGCATATCTGGCGATCGGTCATATCACCCGCGATCTGCTTGCCGATGGTAGCGCGATGCCGGGTGGCACATCGCTGTATGCCGCGCGCATCGCGCAGTTGCTCGGCAAACGCGCGGCGGTCTACTCGGCGCGGCCCGATGGCCTCGCGGCTGATGCGCTACCGGATGATCTGCCGGTTGTGTTTGACGATATCGGTCGTGCGCCCACATTCGAAAACCGCTATACCCCTGCCGGACGCGTGCAGTTGCTTCATCAGGACGCGACGCTGCTGCACGCCAGCGGGTTGCCAACCGCATGGCGCGCAGCGCGGATCGTGCATCTCGCACCGGTTCTCGGCGAGGTCGATGCCGCGCTGGTCGAACAGTTCCCGGATGCGTTGCTCGGGCTCACACCACAGGGGCTGATGCGCGCGTGGGATATCCCACTTCCCGGCAGAGTTCACTACACACCCTGGCTGCCCGCGCCGCGCCTGCTGGCGCGCGTCAACCTGCTGGTGCTGAGCATCGCTGATGTTGCGGGTGATGAAGCGGCCCCGCAGGCATTTGCGCGCCACTGCCGCACCGTGGCTGTCACCCGTGGGGCGGGTGGCCTCACGTTGTACCACGAGGGCGAGGCGCATACGATCAGTGCCTACCCCGCCACTGAGATTGACCCGACGGGTGCGGGTGATGTCTTTGCGGCCGCCATGTTGATCATGCTCGAGGAGACCGGCGACCCGTTTGTGGCCGCGCGGTTTGCTGCGTTCATCGCCGCACGCAGCGTCGAGGGCAGTGGCACCGCAGGCGTCCCCAGCCGCGCCGCCGCCGAACGTGGGTGGCGTACCGCCAACCGCAACGCGTAGGGACGCGATGCGAGTCTGGTGATACCATCCCACGGAACAAGCGGGCAGTAATCAATTGTGTTTACCCCGTCCTGATGCGATTTCTTCAGTTCGAACACATGGCTGTCGTGCAATGAGGGGTGGAGCTTTCGCGTGGCGGTAGCATCTGTGCAAAGGCAAGAAATTGCACCTTGACATTGGCTCAGACAGGGCGTATATTCGGAGCTACATCGAGTCTGAATTCATCCAATTCTAAGTTTCTGCCCAGAGATGTGCGTCCCCTCCGTACTTACCGACGAGCCTGTCGTGGCTTCTCCTGCATACAAGGAGCGGTATGAACACCATGACCCCCCCCAAGTTAACATAATAAACGAGAAACCCGAACCTGACATACAATGGGGATTGTACCCTGATTTGTGGGTAGTCATGCAGATGTAGTGATAGCAAGTTTCGCGCGCTGGGTTGCGTTATAATCATGCACGAAATACCAAATGGCACCAATGTGATTGGTCAGTTTTTTGGAGAATGCGAGTGTTTTGCGCACCAATCGGCTACAACGCTGGCGCAATGTGTTGTTAAAGCGCTCAATATGATTGGTCTCACCACTATCCTTCCCAACTGCACGGTGACGTTTTGTTGGCAAGACGTGCGCATATGCATCCCAGAAATCGGTAAAGCAGACGGCACATTGACGATAGACCGCAGGAAGTTTCTCCCAAAGACGCCGCGCAAGCGCCTTCGTACGCGCACCAATCGCCATACTCACGATTTCGCGCGTTGTACGGTCACGTGCGAGCCATATCCATTGTTGGCACGGATGTTTCGGTGGCGGGATGTGGGGAGGCGTATCCTCCTGTATCCCCTCCGGCCCTCGAACCGGTGACGCCGCGACCCTACGCTACCGCCGGTCGCTTTCGAATCCGCGTGGGGTGATGCGTGGTCCGCTCGCTGGCCCGGCGCTCGCCTCGACGGTGTTGCCACGATCGGTCGAGAGCCCGACGCTTGGCTGCTGCGGGCCATCACGGTTTGGTTTGCCAACTTCGGCGGCGCGCAACTCATCCGCACGTGTCAACAGTTCGGGTGCTGGCTCGGTGTAAAATTCCAGTGCCTCGCCGTGCTTGTCGACGCCCGTAGCCACCACGAGTACCCGGCTGCCTGGTTTGATGCCCTCGGAGGCGAGCAGGTCGGCCAGTGGTGCTTCGATCTGTTTCAACAGTTGCTGACGCAGCGGCCGGGCGCCAAATCGTGCTTCAAATCCCTTGCGCAAAATATAATCACGCGCCGATGGTGAGATTTCGAGATGCAGCCCCTGGCGCAGATACGTCTCGTTCGCTTCGCGTACCATTGTATCAAACACTTCCTGCAGTGTTTCGCTCGCGAGCGGCCGGAAGGCAATAATCTCGTCGAGACGATTGATCCATTCAGGCTGGAACACTTTTTGCAGCGCCTCAAACCCGATCTGATAGATCTGCTGCCCGGTCGCCTCGACATCCTGGGTCGTCGTGCGGAAGCCGATCGTGCGTCGGTCGAGGTAATCGACCATCTCCTTCGCGCCGACGTTGGTCGTCAGAATGATGATGCTCCGGCTGAACGAGACCCGCCGCCCGCCGTTGAGCAGCAGCAATTCGCCATCTTCCATCACCTGCAGCAGCAGATTCCAAAGCTCGGGCTGGCCCTTTTCGATCTCATCAAAGAGCACAACACTGTTCTCTTGCTCGATGATATCGGGGTTGAGCAGCGGCTTCTGATCGCGGCCGACATACGATGGTGGCGCACCGACGAGCGCCGAGACCTCGTGGCCTTGACTAAAAATGGAGCAGTCGATCTTGAGAAACGCCTCGCCATCGGGCCGCAGCAATTCCGCCAGCCGCCGGGCAGTGGCGGTCTTGCCGACACCAGTCGGGCCAAGAAAGAGCAGTGTGGCGCGTGGGCGGCGCGGGTTGCCGGCGGAAAAGCCAAAACGGGCACGATTGAGCACCCGCATCAATGCCTCGATCGCGCGCTCTTGCCCAAAAATGGTATCGCGCAGGCGCGCTTCAACGACATCGAGAGGGTTCGCCGCGCCACGGATCGCGCGCGTCATCCCGGCTGGCACTTGATCCATGGCTGTTCCTCACTGTCTTTCACGCCCGCCGTTATTATACCATTGCTGTCCGCACGGGATGCCGCACGACAATAGACGCGTTATGCGGGCGGATGGAGGGCTGTGCTATAATATTTTGGTGAATATACCAGCGCAAAACAACGTGTCGCATGCATATTACTGCGCCCACCAGTCGAGGTGCGGCGATGCGTGATCGCGTCTATCGCACAGATGCGATCATGTTGCGGCACAGCGATTGGGCCGAAGCCGACCGGATGCTGACGATTCTGACGCCGCGCGGCAAGCGCCGTGTAATTGCCAAAGGCGCACGCAAAACGAATAGTCGGCTCGCAGGACATATTGAGTTGTTTACGCACGCCACGCTGCTGCTCGCCACCGGCCGCACGTATGATATTGTCACGCAGAGCACAATCCTCGATGGCTTCGATACGCTCCG
>JAYUYF010000448.1:0-4027 GCA_043752605.1 Roseiflexaceae bacterium | reverse complement strand
TGACGCACGACGAGTGGGCGCGTATTGCTAGCTTCACACACACGGTCGCAATCGGTCTTACCGAGAACGAGCGTGTACTGGTGCGTACGACACTCGCCACGATCTTTGCGCGCTGGCTCCGCACGCCCGATGGGCACGCATGGGCCAACGCAAATTGGCGCGCATATGACTCGGAATAGGGTGCATATGCCGCATCGGCAGCACGCCCCACACGGTTCACCATGACATACACGCCATGCGCACACCCCGCAACAGCTTCGGCGATTGCATCGCGCCCACCCTGCCAATCGGCAATCGGCCATCCACGCCAGCCAAGACGAAGCCATTTGTCTACGCAGGCCGCGCACCTGCGCGGCCGCACTGCGCGAAAGGAGCAACAACAGTGGAAGTCATCAATTTCCTCGCCTTCGTGGCGAGTATGTTCGTCATCTGGTGCATCAGCCGGATGATCACATAGCCGCGCTCCGGCGCTACCCCACAACAGGCGCGTCACCGCGCCTGCTCACGCAGCTCATGCTGCATCACACCGCGACACGCGGGCCGATCACGTATCGGCCCCTGGCGGGGGCAGATGCATGGTTGGCCCGTCGTTCGCGCAGGAGCAACGATGTATCAGAAAGAGATAGCCTACGATCGCGCGACGCGCGATTACGCCATGCACCTCGATGGTGAACTCATCGGCTTTGCCCGTACCTCCCACGAAGCGGAAGTCACGCTCGACCGGCTCATCTATGAGTTGCTCAGTGGCGACTACCACACTCCCACGCCTGCCCCGGTCCCCACACCGCGCACCAGCGCGGAACTGTGGGCACTTCGCTCCCGCGACGAGTCGGCGTTCTACGCCGAACTCGCATCGTACACCAACGCCCAGCTCGCGGCCGCCGCCGAAGACTTCGCCGTGTTTGCACGGAAAGAACTCGGCACGCGCGATGTGACCGGCGAACGCATACGCACCATCTGGCAGCGCAGGCTGCCCCAGCAGGCGAGCTGATTACCAGCCGCCGTCGGGCGGCAGAAAGCACTGCAATGCACGACAACGAACAAGAGATCGGCGTCAAGACGACGCTGACCCCCGGCCACCAGCCCAACCCCGCCGCGCTCGCGGCCGCCGCACAGTATATGCGCAGCGACGCCGAGGAGCAGGGTGATACGAAGCTGGTCGATGCCATCAGCAAGGCCCTGGCTGCGCTCCAGCGCAGCTACACTATCGCCGGCGACGGCACACTCGAACTGCCTGGATCAACCGGCAGTATCTACGCCACCCGTGGCGATTTTTGCCAGCCGCGCGGCAGCAAAGCCCCCTGCAAAGGGTGGCTTGCCAGCCAGAAGGCGAAATTAGCACGCGGGTGCTATCACTGTGTTGCGTTCGAGCTGCTGTGCCTGGCACAGGAATTCGACACCTAGTTTTCTCACCCCACCGGGTGGCACATTGCTGCCCCGCTGTGGGGTCGCTGTGCCGCCTGGCGTCGTTTCACGCACGGAGCCAGCGATGCACATCTTCACCCGACTCCCCGAGGGCGCAACGTTCCTCGGCCAGTTCACTGCGGCCTCCGCCGCACAGCACAATCTCCTCATTAGTGATGGGGAAGCCGCCGTCGCCGTGTGTGCGGACGCGCGCAATACCCCGGTGTTGCCGGCCTTCGGCATGGTGCCAAAGCTCCAGCGCACCGGATCCTCACCGAAGCACCCATATAGCCGGTCGGTCGATGCGTGGGTGTGCGACTACCCGTTCCCGCACTTCTGGGCGGATTTCACGCGCACGCTGTTCGGCGCGCTGCACACGGCGCGCACCGACGATGGGTTGATTCAAACGCTCAGCGCCGCAGGCGCTGCCGAGGTCTGGGATCTCGCCGTACGGCGCGCCTACAGTCGCGCATCCGGGTGGTCTCCCACACCAGCCCACCAGCCATTGCACTTCGCCGCCGCGATCGCCAGCTTTGGCGGTCTGCCCTGGCAGATCACCGACGACGGCATCGCACGCGCGCTGCCCAATCAGCCGTTCCGGCACATCCCACGCGGAGCCGCAGTCAATCCCCCCGTCATGCACGGGAAACAGGGGTTGCTCAACCCGTGTGTCGGCTGGGCCGTCATTCCGGCACACACGCTCTCCAATAGCGAGGGCGAGGACGCACTCGTCTATTTCGCCGGCGTTGGCCAGCAAAAGAAGCTCCGGGCAACCTGGGCACAATTGCTCGACGCACGCCGCGAGACGATCAAGCTGCCCTTCTACGAAGAAGGGTATTACGACCAGAAGATCGCGTACCGCGCCGCACGCCGTCCCGCTGGCAAGCAGGTCTACCAGACGTTCTGGAACGACACGCCGCTCCCGGAGAGCGGGTTGGCACACATGGTCATGCAGCACTGGAGCATCTTTGCGCCACGCGCACTTGAGCCATTCATTCACCTCACGGGTGCGGACGGCATCCCGGATCTTACCCGCTTCATGACCCAGATGGATGCCGCGTGCCCACTGCCGCTCACGCCCGCCTGGGCCGCACAGCTCTGGGAGCTGGGCGTCTCGCGCACGTGCATCCTCCCGTTGCCGTCGTATGGCTGTACCGCCTATTTCGTCGATCCCAGTGACGTGATGTCCTGGGGCCAGATTGTGGCGCGCTGCCTGGGGCACGACGCCGCAACGTTCACCACCGTCGGCGCACCCGTTGCTGACGCCAGCGCCGCTGCGGATCTCATCGTTCCCGTCGATGAACTCATCGACACGGATGACGAGGCATAACCGGTCTTCCCCGTTCGGGTCGCACTGACCCGCGCGGGTTGGTGCGATCTTTCGTTCTGAAAGGCACGTCAATGACCAGACTCGAAGCGGAGGCACGCCTCCAGTTCTACGCGCTTCCTGAAGCGCTCATCCCCGTCCTCGCGTCCTACATCGACGCGCCGCACGGCGGTCGCATCTTCGACCCGTGCGCGGGCGAAGGGATTGCGGCCGGCCGCATGGCCGAGCTATGGAGCATTCCCAAAAGCATGCGCTACTTCAACGACCTTCACGATGCGCGGGCGGTCGCCTGCACAACGTGGGCCGCGCATACCCTGTGCTGCGACGCACTCAAGTCGCTCCAGGTGGGGCGACACCAGTATCAGATCTCCTATCTGAACCCCCCCTTCGGCCACGATGCGGCCGAGGAAGGCAACGGACGGCTGGAGGAGAAATTCTTCCGTCGTTGGCTCGAAGACAGCGCGGCCATCCAACCGGGTGGCATTGCGATCTACGTCGCACCGCAGTATGTCTTTGCCACGTCTGGCGTCGTGCGTCATCTGGCGCGCGTGTTCGACGACGTGCTGCTGCTGCAGCATCCCGCTGAACATCGCAGGTTTGGCGAGGCCGTGATGATCGGTGTGCTCCGCGAAACGCCCCGGATCTGGGCCGCGCAACGTGCCGAGGCGACGCGCCTCAGCGAGCTGCTCGCCGGTGATCTGCCCGTACTCGCCGTCCAGGCGACGCCACGGTTCATCGTGCCCGCGCCGGTGAGCATCACGAAGATCGTCTGGCGCGATGCCAGCCGCGGCACCCCCGCGATGGCACAGCGCGATATCCTCGCGTCGGGCGGGGCATTTGCCTCGAAAAAGTACCGTGCGAATAGTGCGGTCGCGCAGGTTCGCCTGCAACCCGTATTTCCGCTTCAGGTCGGCCAGGCCGCCCTCCGGATCGCTGCTGGTGCGATTGACGGGACGACCGTCACGATTGACGGCCAGCCGATGGTCATCAAAGGCACGACCAAACGGGTCGTCGTCGAGCGCGTCGAGCGCTTCCGCGACGGCGACAAGGATGTGGGGGTTTTTGCATATCCCCTCAAAAAGGTAAAATAGCCAAACTGGTGTCTGTGCCTATGGCGATTGTTTCCGCAGCGCCGCCGCCATGTCATCGATGTCGATTGGGGTCGGCGTGCGGGTAAACTCGTACCGCCCGTAGAGATTGATGTGCTGCCACGCGACGGGCGACACCGTGCCAAGTTCGACAATCCGCGCCGTATCACCGGTCGACTCATAGTGGGTCAACAAGCGTGACAGGATG
>JAYUYF010000447.1:0-9670 GCA_043752605.1 Roseiflexaceae bacterium | reverse complement strand
GCGCGCGCGCGCGCACGGCTGGATCCCACGCCGCCGCCGCGATCGCACGCGCCAGCGCGGTGGTGTCGTTTGCAGGCACCAGCAGCGCCGCCGCACCGGCGACCTCGGGCAGGCTCGAATTGTCACACGTCACGACCGGCACGCCGCACGCCAACGCCTCGACAACCGGCAGGCCAAAGCCTTCGTAGATCGATGGGTAGATAAATGCTCTACTCAGATTATACACGATCGGCAGATCGTCATCCGCGATAAAGTCGATCAGCCGGATGCGCTCCTGCATGCCGTGCTCCGCGATCGCCGCGAGCGTCGGCTCGTACATCCAGCCACGCCGCCCACCAAGGATGAGCGGCAGCGTGGCAAAACGCGCATCAGTCGCGACCAGTTGCGCGTACGCGGCCACCAGCCGTGGCAAGTTTTTCCGCGGCTCGAGCGTGCCGACAAATAGCAGAAAATCGTTTGGCAGCCCGAGCCGCGCGCGTGCGCCCACAAGCTCAGCCGCGTCCATCGGCCGAAAGCGCGCCGCGACGCCCGGATACACAACCGTAATTTTGTCAGTGGGCACTGCCAGCAGCCGCACCAGGTCATCACGGGTGGCGCGCGAATCGGCCAGCACCACGTGCGCCCGACGCACCGCGCGTGGCACGGCCGCCTCGAGATACCGGCGCACACTCGGATACGCGCACTCGGGATGTACCCGAAACGACAGATCGTGGACGGTCACCAGCACGCGCCCGGCGTGCGTCGGCGGCGGCACAAAATCGGGGGCGTGCAGCACATCGATCGGGCCGGTAAAAATTTCGATCGGCAGCGGCACGCGCAACCGATGCCAGAGTTGCGTCAGCCGCCGTGGTGGCAGCGGGATGCCGACGGCACGGACGTACGGATGCCGCCGACAGAGTTCGTGCAGACCGGCCAGATACGGGCTCCGCCGGTCGAGCCCGCCCGCCGCATAAAACAGGGTGTAGCGGTGTTGCGGCCCCTGCGCGACGATCGCGTGTACCAGCTCACGCGTGTAGCGCCCGATACCTGCACCCTGCCAGGCGGCAGCGGTGTAATCGATACCGATACGCATCGTCAGCGCCGCCTGCTAAACAGGTAGGTGAAGAAGCCGACGATGATGATGCTCCAGAAATTGATCAGCCTATCGAGCACCGTGATCGCCAGCGCCAGGCTGCGGCTGGCGGCCAGTTGCGCGCCACCGGGGAGAAACAGCGCCAGTACAGTGGTGACCGTGCCCTCGACCAGCCCGAGCCCGGCGGGCGTCAGCGGTACGACCGTCAGCAGCGATGATGCCAGCGCGGTAAAGATCACGACCGGCAGCGTCAGCCCGAGTTGATCTGCCCCCAGCGCCCGAATCACAAAGAATAACCGCATGCCTTCGAGCAGCCAGACCAGCCCGGTCAACCCGATCAGCTGCGGTAGTACGCGCGGCCGAAACGAGCGCAGCGCAGCAGCTTCAAACGGCAGATACTTGGCGAGTACCCGCGCCGGGATAAAGCGCCGCAGATGGGGCGAGAGCCAGCGCATCCCGGCAAGCCCGCCAACAACCACGCCCGCCAGCAGCAACCCACCGGCAAAGATGAGTTGGGCGGCGGGCGGCAGATGCACACCAAAGACAAACCAGCCCGAGATGACGAGGAAGATAAACAGGCCGAGCATATCGAGCAGCCGTTCGGCGAAAATCGTACCAAAGCTCGCGGAGAACGAGACGTGCCCGTTGCGCTTCAGCAGGTAGCCGCGGTAGGCATCGCCGAGCTTGGCTGGCACCAGGCAATTGGCAAACCACGAGAGCATGATATATTCCATCAGCGCCGGCAGCGACGCCCACGTGGCGCGATCGGCTGGTGTGGTGACACCCGCATTATCGAGCAGCAACCGCCAGCGCAGGCTGCGCAGCGGAAACGTGAGATAAAACGCAAGGAAGCCAACCGCCAGCAGCCACGGGTTTGCAGTGCGGACGTAAGCCCAGGTCGTCGCCACATCGATATTGAGCCCGCGTAGCATAAACACCACAATCGCCGCCGCTACAGCAAACGAAATCCAGGTGCGCGGGTCGCGCAGCGAGCGCCACGGTGAAAAGCCACGCAGCTCGACATCACTGTTGGTCGCGGCTTCGGCTTCGCTGGTTGTAGTCTCGCCAGACCGGTCGTGTAACACGGCTGCCCTCTGCTATCGTTGTGCGACCGTATCGCAGTACCAGGCCCAGAAATACCCGATCCCCGCTTCGACCTGCACCTTTGGCGCAAAGCCGAGCAGCGCGGCGGCCTTGCTGGTGTCGGCAAATGTAATCGGCGGGTCGGCGCTCGGCAGCGGGCGTGATTCGATCAACGCCGGGTACCCGGAAACACGCTCGATCGTGGCGACAAACGCGGCCAGTTCGACCGGATTGGCATTACCCAGATTGAAGATCTCAAACGCGAGATCGGCGTCGAGCGCGGCCAGCACCCCGGCGACGATATCATCGATGTACGTCCAATCGCGGTAGATACCCACGCCCGCATTGAACAGCACAAACGGTCGCCCGGCGACCATCGGCGTCACAAATGTGTAGGGCGTCATATCCGGGCGGCCGCGTGGCCCATAGACGGTGAAGAAGCGCACGATCCGCGTCGGCACGCCGTACTGATAATGGTAGGTGTAAGCCAGCACCTCGGCGGCCTTTTTGGTGGCGGCGTAGGGCGAGAGCGGCCGGTCGGTCGCTGAGGTCGCCTCGTTCCAAGGTGTGGGCGAGAGCCCGTAGACGGACGATGTCGACGCGAGCACCTGAGCACGCAGCCCGTGCCGCCGCGCCAGATCGAGCAGCAGCAATGTACCACCCACGTTGACCGATTCGTACAACTCGGGGCGGTCGAGCGAGGGGCGCGGCCCGGCCATTGCGCCGAGGTGGATGAGCGCCTGCGGGCGGGTCTGTGCGAACACCGCCGCAATCGCCGCCGCATCGCGAAAATCGACCGCAGCGAGCGTGAAGGCCGCGTGCGTGGCGGCCTGCGCGATATTGGCCCGCTTCCGCACCGGGTCGTAGTAATCGTTAAAATTATCCACGCACACGACCTCGTCGCCGCGCGCCAGCAGCGCATCGCACACGTGGCTACCGATAAACCCCGCGCCGCCCGTCACCATCACCCGCATATTTTGCTCCGTCTAGTTGTCTTCCAGCCCATCGAGCACCGCCCACACCGCAGCAAGCTGGATGCCGAGGTTGAGCACGTGCAAGTTTTCGAACAGATTATGCCCGGCCACCGCGCCGCAGACACCACAACAGCCGATCACCAGCGCGCGCAATGCGGGCCGCTGCACGCGCCGTAGCGCTGCCCGCGCGCGCCAGAACACCGCGCCCAGGAGCGTACCATACGCCAGCATGCCAAGTATACCCGCCTCCGCGCCGATGTGCAGGTAGAAATTGTGCGCGTGTCCGCGCGAAGCATACCACGGCCCGACCTGATATTCACCATATGCCGGGGTGTAATTTCCTGGCCCGACGCCGGTCAGCGGCCGATCGGCCAGCATCCGTGCGCCAGCCACCAGCTGCGCAGTGCGCTCGACGACGGCAAAATTCGCGGCTGTGACCGGCGTCGTGGCGGGATCGACAAACGTGATACTGCGTACAATACTGCCGACGCGCTCGCCGATCGGCCCGGGCAGCACACCCGCCGCGCCCAGCCCGAGCACCAGCGCCCCGGCCAGCACGACGCCCAGCGCGCCGTACGCCGCGCGCCGGCCACTGGCCGCACCGAGCGCCAGTGCGCCAACAGCAGCGCCCAGCCAGCCGCCCCGCGAGAACGATGCCGCCAGCGCCGCCAGCAACACGAGCGTGCAGATAGCGGCGAAGATGCGTAACCGGCCGCGCCCACCGATTGCCAGCGCCAGCGCCAGCGGCCAACCCATGTTCAGATAGCCGGCAAACGAATTTGGCTGGCCGGTCGTGCCGTAGGCGCGCACAAACGGCAGCCCGGCCGCGATCTTAAACGTCGGCGGGCCGGCGCCGCTCGCAAATTGCCACAACCCCACCAGCGCATTGGCCGTTGGCGCGGCCAGCAGGCAGAGTGCCAGCGCCAGCCACTGGCGTGGGGTGCGCAGCAGATCGACCGCCAGCAACCCGACTAGCGCCGCGACACCCCAGCGCGCGGTCTCGCGCAGCGCCTGCGGCGGCGCGTATACGGTGAAGCCTGTGGCCAGCACAAGCGCCCAGATCATCATCGCCCAGAACGGCAGCAAGCGCCCGAAGCGATGGTGCTGCGGCGTGAGCGCGGCCGAACGCAGCCATTGTACCAGCAGCAGCGCAACACAGATCTGCGTCAGCGTCTGGCCGCCGGGGAGCGTCAGCGTGGCCTGTACCGGCACCGACAGTACCGCGAGATACAGGCCGAGGACAGGCGGGCAGAGCGCCAGCGCGAGCAGCAGCGCGCCGCCAGCGGCCCACGCCAGTATAATCGGCGGCGCAAATGCCAAAAACACCGCCGCACTGGCGACGGCGGCGATGGCGGCGGGGTGAGAATGGATTGTGGTGATTGGTTGTGTCATGTATCGCTGAATATCGTCATTGGTGGCGGCGTAGGGCCAAAGCATTCACTGACCGGTTGCAACGATGGCGGCGTAGGGCCTTTGGCCCTACAGACCGCCACCCACGCACCCTACGCCGCCAATTCACCGCGACGGCGCAATTCCTCGCGGAACCACGGGATCGTGCGGCGCAGCCCATCTTCGAGCGAAATCTGCGGCTCCCAGCCGAGTACGCGCTTCGCCTTGCTGATATCGGGCTGGCGCACCTGCGGATCGTCTTTGGTGCGCAGATCTTTGAAAATCAACCCGGCTTTGTTGTCGGTCAGATCGTTGATTAGCTCAGCAAATTCTTTGATGGTGAATTCGCCCGGATTGCCAATGTTGACTGGCTCGACCTCATCCGAGTGCCAGAGACGATAGATTCCCTCGACGAGATCATCGACATACTGGAACGAGCGCGTCTGCATGCCATCACCGTAGGCCGTGAGCGGCTCGCCGCGCAACGCCTGCTGGATGAAGTTGGGCACCACGCGGCCGTCTTGCAGCCGCATACGTGGGCCGTAGGTATTGAAGATCCGCACGATGCGGGTCTCGACGCCGTGATAGCTGTTGTAGGCCATCGTCAGCGCCTCGGCGAAGCGCTTGGCTTCATCGTAGACACCACGCGGGCCGATCGGGTTTACGTGGCCATAATAGCTCTCGGGTTGCGGATGGATCTGTGGATCGCCGTAGACTTCGCTGGTCGAGGCGAGCAGGAAGCGCGCCTTTTTCTCCTTCGCCAGACCGAGCGCCTTGTGGGTGCCGAGTGCCCCAACCTTCATCGTCTGGATCGGCAATTCGAGATAATCGACGGGTGATGCGGGCGATGCAAAGTGCAGGATCGCATCGAGCGGGCCATCGATAAAGATGTAGTTAGTCACATCGTGCTTGATGTAGCTAAAGTTGGGGTTGCCCGCCAGGTGCGCGATATTATCGGTGCTGCCGGTGATCAGATTGTCCATCGCGATGACGGTGTGCCCCTCGGCCAGAAAGCGATCCGAGAGGTGGCTGCCAAGAAATCCTGCTCCGCCGGTGATCAGAACGCGCATGGCTCCTCCTTCAAAATGCCCCGCGCCGCGAAAGCACGACAGGAATGGTCTGCAACAAAATGCGGAGATCGAGCCCCGGTGTCCAATGCTCCGTATAATAAATGTCGAGCCGAACCATTTCATCAAATGAGGTCGCGCTGCGGCCAAGCACTTGCCACAGCCCGGTCATCCCGGGGGTGACCCTGAGCCGGCGATGATGCCATGGCTCGTACTGTGCCGCCTCGTCTGGCGTGGGCGGCCGCGGACCGACGAGCGCCATCTCGCCGCGCACCACGTTCCAGAGCTGCGGTAGCTCATCGAGACTGGTGCGGCGCAGCAACGCGCCGACGCGCGTAATGCGCGGGTCGTTCTTCATCTTAAACAGCGGCCCATCAGCTTCGTTGTGCTGGAGCAATGCGGCCTTGCGCGCCTCGGCATCGACCACCATCGTGCGAAATTTATAACAGAGAAAGCGTTTGCCATCTTTGCCGACGCGCTGCTGGCGGAAGATTACCGGCCCGGGTGAATCGAGCCGAATCGCGAGCGCGATCAGCGCCGAGAGCAACGCGACGAGCGCCGAAGCCAGCACGATCAGCGTCAACTCGATCGCGCGCTTGAGCACCAGATTACCACCGCTCAGCGAGACCGCGCGAATGCCCAGCAGCGGAATGCCGCTCAGGTTCATGACATCGACGCGGTCAAAACTCAGATCGTAGAGATCCGGGGCGACGCGCAGATCGACACCTGCCGCAGTACACGTCGCGGCCAGCGCGGCCAGGCGATGTTGCTCCCAGAACGGCAGCGCGATAATGACCTGTTCGACCGGTGTGGTGCGCAACCGCTCCTCAAGATCGGCGATCGCGCCAAGATACCGAAAATGCCCGTCGCGCCGCTCGGTGATGGGCGGCTCGCGGTCATCGAGGTAGCCCGCCAGCTGGTAGCCCATATCGGGTTGCGCCACCAGCCCGGCCATGACACCGCGCCCGAGACCGCTGCCGCCCACCACCAGCACGCGTTCGCGGTCGCGCCCCTGGATCCAGCGCCAGCGGCGGATGGCGATCAGCAGCGCCCGCCACATGCACAGCAGCGTGATGATTAACAACCCGGCGAAGGCGAAGATCAGGCGTGAGTAAAAGAAGGGCCGGTAGAGGAAGACGACCACAATCAGAACCGCGATACCGGTGGTGACGCTGCCCGTGATGATGCTCGCATGATCGAGCAGCGATGCGCTGCGTGGTAGCCGGTACAGCCCGCGCAGCGCAAACAGCGCCGGAAGACCAAGCGTCAGCGCGGCGGCGATCGGAGTGAAAGCCGCCAGCGACACGACATTTTCGGTGGCGACTTCGCGCACCAGCGCCGCGAACGGCTGCGGCCAGCTGACCTGATACCGCAGCGCATACGCGAGCACAAACGCACCAAGGATAATCAGCGCGTCGAGTACGACTTCGGCAAACGCCCGCCGCCGCCGTGCCGCCGCACGCACCTGCTGCGGAGCCTTTGCAGGCCGCGTGGTGCTGGCGATCGGCTCGATCGGTGTGTTCAGCCGTCGCACGGCGACCTCCTGCTAGACGGCGTACTCGTCGGACCAGGTGAGTTGCGCGTTCTCGATGTAGACCGTATCGCCCTCGGTGATACCAGCGGCGATCAGCGCCGCGCTGATGCCGGTGGCTTCGAGTACCCGCTGGACGCGCATCGTCGATTCAAACTGGGCAAAGTTGGTCATCGAGATCAGCCGTTCGATCTTCTTACCACGTACGCGGAAGCCACCTTCGGTCGGCTCGACGCTAAAGCGCGAATCGGCGACCACCGGTGTGGGCCAGTTGAGCGTCTCTTCACGGTAAGCGCGCGCAATCTTTGGCAGCTCGCTCAGCCGGGTGGCAAGCTGTTGCGCCAGTACTGCGCTGCCCTCGCCAGTGGCGGCAGAGATCACAAACACATCGGCGGCGGGTACTTCGAGCGCTTCGCGGAGCCGCTCGAGGTTTGCCTGCGCCTCGGGCAGATCAGCCTTGTTGAGCGCCACCAGCTGCGGGCGTTGCGCGAGCTCGGGCTGATACAAACGCAACTCGTTGTTGATCGCGTGGTAATCCGCTACCGGATCGCGCCCATCAACACCTGCCGCATCGACGACGTGTACCAGCATGCGGGTGCGTTCGGCGTGCCGCAAGAAATCGTGGCCCAGCCCGGCACCGCGGTGCGCGCCCTCGATCAGCCCGGGGATATCGGCCACCACGTAGGTATCATCGCCGATCGCCACCACACCCAGATTGGGTTGGAGCGTCGTGAACGGGTACGGCGCAATTTTTGGGCGCGCCGCGCTGATGACCGAGATCAGCGTCGACTTGCCCGCATTTGGGAAGCCAACCAGCCCGACATCGGCGAGCAGCTTGAGTTCGAGATCGAGTTCGAACTGCTCGCCCGGCTGCCCGAGCTCGGCGATGCGTGGCACCTGCTGCGTCGAAGAGACAAAGTGGACGTTGCCCAGCCCACCCTTGCCACCCGTCGCGGCAATTAGTTGCATGCCAGGTGCTTCGAGATCCACCTCATACGGCTCGCCCTCGATCACCGTGCGCACAACAGTGCCGGGCGGCACACGGATCTCGAGATCTTTGCCATTGCGTCCATGCTTCTTGGCCGTCGCGCCATTGCCACCCAGTTCGGCCTTGAAGCGCGTCTTCTCGCGGAATGCGAGCAGCGTATTTAAATGCGCGTCTGCGATAATAATGACATGACCACCGCGCCCACCATCGCCGCCATCTGGACCACCGCGTGGCACGTGCTTTTCACGGCGGAAGGTAGCCATACCATCGCCGCCGCTGCCCGCTTTTACCAGGACTCGTGCCCGGTCAAAAAAATCACCAGCCATAATCAAACACAATTACGCCGACGCCACTTTCGCAGCGTCGGCGCACCTTATTATTGCGACCTGCGCGCGCCGCAAACCGGTGCGGCGCGCGTTCTCAGGCCTTTGTCTCGGTCTTGTCGGTCGTCGTCACGGTCGTCACTGTCGGTACCGTTGTGATGCTCTCGTCATCCTTGACGGACTTGCGGAACTCTTTAATACTGCCGCCGAGCGCACCCGCGATACCGGTGATGCGGCTAGCGCCAAACAGCAAAATGATGATCACGAGAACGATGAGCAATTCTGGCACGCCCAAGTTCATTGTCATACTCCTTACCAGACGCCGTTGACTGGCGACTGTAGCATCTACCATATCGTAGTGTTGTCATTATACCCATCGCGGGGGGGCTGTCAACCAAAAGCCGAGAATTGAGAATTGAACGTTAAATACGGAACTACAGCGAATCTCACACAGGTTGCGCTCCGCCGACCTCACCCCCGGCCCCCGCTCCCATGCGGAGCGGGGGAGCGCAATTGTTCGCACGGTGCAAGCTATCTGAGATTCGCTGTAGGGCGCGTACTCGCCGCACATGGTGCACGCACACGCGCTATACTTGAGTCCTGGAATTTCATGATCGCTGCAAAGCGACTTGGTCGAAAGCGCAGAGGAGGACACAACCCATGATCGATTTCACCCCACTCCACAACCGGAGCATGACGTACAGTGCGTTTGCCGCCACTGTTTCGCCCAACGATCTGCGCCCGGCGCTCGAAGAATCGGCCGACGAGTTGCTCGCGATTCTCAAGACGTGTACCGATGCCGACGTGACGTTTGTACCAACAGATCCCGCAGCAAAAGACGATGCTGCCGACCGCCCGGAGGATGCTGCGATCGCGTGGACCGCCGCACACATCATCGTGCATGTCACGGCATCGGCCGAGGAGACCGCGTTTCTGGGGGCCGAGCTGGCGCGTGGCGTAGCGCATCACGGGCGGTCGCGCAGCGAAGTACCCTGGGAGACGGTGACGACCGTGGCGCAGTGCCGCCAACGTGTGATCGAGAGCCGCCGCATGCGCCTGGCTGCACGCGACATGTGGCCGGACACGCCGGATCTGACCACATCGAACGAGCCGTTTCCGAGCGCAGGGCAGCTCAACGCGATCGGGTACATGTTGCTCGGGTTGATCCACGAGCAGGGGCACCTGGCGCAATTGCGTGATGCGATCGGTCAGGCGCAGGCGGCGCGCGGGGCGTAGGGGCAAA
>JAYUYF010000446.1:0-9676 GCA_043752605.1 Roseiflexaceae bacterium | reverse complement strand
GCGCGTTTTTTGGCGTGTTCTGCTTGCTGATCGCGCTGGCAGTCTCGTGGGGCTGGTCGACGTATCAGAACGCGATGACGCCGCTGAGTACCGCGCTGTTGCGCAGCCACGTCGGCGCGGGAGTGGTGGTGCAGAGTAAGGGCCGGCTGGAACCATCGAGTATCGACCGCTTGCCGGCCGAGAGCGACCCGTGTCCAAATGAGGCCGATCTGTGTCGCCCGCTTGTCGAGGGTGATACCATTCGCACGCAGATCGAGGCGGGTTACGGGCCAGTGGCCTCGCTGGTGCTCCCCGACCGGAGCCAGATCGATGTCTGGGCGCACCCGCGCGGGGTGGATGTGACACTTGAACGCTACCGTGTTTCACGCTGGAGCAACCAGCTCCAGGATGTGCGCTTGCGCCAGACGGCGGGCTACGTGCGCTATGATGTGATGGGTGGCCAGAGCTATCGTGAGGTGCGCTACGCGGTGGATCTGGGCGGTGGCACCGAGATATTGCTCGCACCGGGTGGCAGCTACAGTATCGACATCCCAGATAGTGATCCGAATCGCCTGCCACGCACGACGGACGCTGGCACGCCGTTGTTTGCCGAGATCGCGGTACGCGCTGGCCGCGCGACAGTGGTGCGCAACGGGCTGACAACGATTGTCGAATCGGGCTTACTGGTGCGTCTGGGCGACACTGGCCCGGTCGAGGCACCGGTCGTCGCGCAGTGGAATCTGGTGCAGGACGGCGATTTTGCCCGTGCAGATGCACAAAACAATTATGATGAAGGCTCGCGATCGTGGCAACGCGCCTGGAACTGGCCGCCGGGGATGAGCGAGCTGGAGAAAAACGGCCGCTTTGTGGTGCTGCGCGCCTGCCGCCCCGAAACCCCCAACCTGTGTACGCCGGCTGATCAGACGTTTGTCGGCCAGTTTCGCCGCGAGGGTGGCCAGACGCGGCCATTTACCACCAGCATCTACCAGCCGCTGAACGCCGACATCTCGGAGTTTACCTCGCTACGGCTCACGGCCTGGGTGCGCGTGCTGACGCAGACCGTCGAACTCGCCGGGATCGCCGGTTCGGAATGCCCGATTATGATCCAGATCGAGTATAAACCCACCAGCCCGACCGACCGCCAGGAGAGCAGGTATTTCTGTATTTACACGGCTGACCAGGCTGCCAGCGAGACGCAGGAAGCCGGTCAGATCCGGTATCGCCCGGTGCCGCCCTTCCAGTGGTACCGGCTCGATGTTGATCTGCGCGATGACACGCTGTTGCGCGAGGCGCGCTTTCTGCAGGAGATTCGGATCGAGGCGCGCGGCCACGATTATATCTCCGAGATCGCCGATGTCGCGCTGACGGGCACGCAGTAGTGCAGCTGTACACCGGTCTCGATCTGGTCGAGATCGAACGGATAGCGCGCGCGATCGAGCGCCGTGGTGAGCGGTTTCTGTGCAAAGTCTACACCGCCGAAGAGCGCGCAATCTGTGGCGGGCGGGTAGCCTCGCTCGCCGGGCGCTGGGCGGCAAAGGAAGCGGTTGCAAAGCTGCTGGGTGTCGGGCTACGCGGGCCGGGTGCCGCACCAGATGCGGTGGCACTGCACGAGATCGCCACCCTGCGTGATGCCAGTGGCCGCCCGTGTGTGGCGATCGGCGGACGTGCGGCTGCCCACGCTCAGCGGTTGGGGATCGCGCAGATCGCAATCAGCATCAGCCATACGCAGACGACAGTGGCGGCCAGCGCGGTGGCACTCGGTGGGGCGGGGGCGGCGTAGGGGCGCGGCGGATGGCCGCGGCCCCCTCACCAAAAAACGCCACCAGATCCGCGTTCACCACAGCGGCGTGCTCCTCGTGCGGCAAATGACCGGTGGTGCTCAGAATCCGGGCGCGCGCATCCGGGATGATCGCCGCCAGGCGGCGCGCCTCGGCCGCAGGGAACACCGGGTCTTCCGCGCCCCAGATGATCAGCGTCGGCGCGTGGACACTCGCCAGGTGCTCCGGCACCGAAAGACCGCCATCTTTGGGTGACCGCGCCTGCCAGACCTGCGCGTCGGCTGTGCCCTGGACACGCAACGGGGCGGCATAGCCCGCCGCCACTTCGTCTGTCAGCCAGGCGTGGGCGCGGGTCAGGCTGCGCAGGCCGAGCTTGACAAACGGCGGCGCGAGCGCGCCAAATGCCAGCGCGTGGCCAATCAGCGGGATGCCAGTGACCAGCGCGATCGGCGGCCGTGTGGTGGAAAATGCTTCGGGGCAGATCACCACCAGCCGCCGCACCCGTGCGGGTGCGCTGATCGCCAGATACAGTGCCACACGTCCGCCAAACGAATGACCGACGACGTGTGCCGCACCAATTCCCAGCGCATCGAGCGCGCCGAGTACCACACGCGCCTGCGCGGCGGTGGCGTACAGCGGCCCGGTCGGGCGGCTGGTGCCACCATACCCCAGCAGATCGACTGCCAGCACCCGGTAGCCTGCTGCCGCCAGCGCGCGCCGTTGCTCGCGCCAGCCGTAGGCCCACGCGGCAAAGCCGTGGATCAACACCACCGGCGCGCCATCGCGTGGCCCTTCGTCTGTGACGTGGACGCGGTGTGCGCCGACCGTCACAATTTGCTGAATGCCAGGCAACTGTTCGGGGCGCAGCGTCTCGCGCAGCGGGGTAAAATCGCGGATCATGTGGCCACCGCCGCAGGTGCCTGACGCACGGCACGCACCCGCGTGGCGGCCGCCAGCCCGCACAATGCCAGGCACATGCCGGTGGCGAACACACCGGCGAAGCCGATCCGGCCGACTAGCCAGCCGCCGACCAGCGGGATGAACGCGCCGATGCCCAGAAGCGTGTTCGAGACGCCCAGATATAACGAGCGATTACCCTCGGGCGCGGTCTCCATCAGATAGGTGACCGACGCAATATTGCTGCCATCGACGGCCGCGCCGGTGCAGAGGAACACCAGAATGAGCCCGACCACGATTGCGGTGAAGGGTGGTGCGCCGAGCAACGCCAGGATCAGCATCGCACTCGGTGCGACCACCATCAACGCGGCGCTGGCCAGGATCAGCGGTCGGTTGCCGCGCCGGTCTGTCAGGCGGCCCCAGACCAGGTTGCTGAGCGAGCCCGAGACCGCCCAGAGCGCGATGAACAGCCCGGCTACGCCATCGGACAATCCCAGTTGCTCGGTGGCAAAGATGACATAAAACGGCTCGGCAATTCGGCCCGCGTTGGTCAGCAATCGTGCGCCGATAAACCAGCGATATTCAGGTGTGCCGCGCAGCAATGCGGGTGCGCTGCGGATGACCGCCAGCGGCGACATCGCCGCGCCGACGGCGGGTGAGGGTGGCTCGCTGATGCGCGAAAACGCGATGATGCACCCGGCAAAACACACGGTAGAGGCGGCGCTGAGCGCGGCAAAATTGAGCGGGAATGCCAGCGGCGATTGATCGCCCAGCAGACGCCGCACCACGAGCGCGCCGACGAGAAACGCCAGCATCCCGCCCAGCAGCTGGCGTCTGCCAAAGAAACGTCCGCGTCGTTCGACCGGAATGACCTTGGCGATCACCTCCTGGAATGCGAGTGCCGTGATGCCGCCCAAAAACATGTAGGCGGCAAAGCAGGCGATCACCAGCCACGGTGCGATCCCGGCTGGCAGGAGCGGGGTGAACCCGATCACCAGCGTAAGCAGCGCCAGCATCACAATTCGCAGGATGCCCGTCAGGCGGTAGAGCGGCAGGCGGTGGCTCTGGCCACGCAGGTAGCCGGCCGCCAGCAGCTGTGGCAACAGGTAGCCAACGGTCTGGATGACCGGCAGGCTGCCGACCAGCGTGAGCGAACCACCAAGTTTCCGGATGAGCAATGCGAGCACGAGCGAGGGATGACTGACCGCCTCGCTCACGGCGAAACAAACCCCGTTGATGATCCCCAGGCGCTCATTACGCCGCATCTCCGGGGTCTGCCGGCTCGCATCAGCCATGGCGCGCTGCACCATTCACACTGAACGGCGCAAGTCGGCCGACGAGCAGCGCGGGCACACGACCGCGTACGAGGGTGCCTGCGCCTTCGAATTGTTCTTCTTCGACGACACCGCGCTGCCGCCAGAGCGCCAGCAAGTCGTTGCGGCCATACGGGATAAACGCCGTGATCGGGTTCATCTCGTCGCCCAGCAAGGTATCGATCCGCCGCCGTAGCGTTTCGAGCCCCCAGCCACGCGCGGCCGAAACCGGCACATAGTCTGTTGGTAGCCCCAGGTCGGCGGCAATATTGCCCAGTTCACCCTCGTGAACACCGGGCATCATATCGACTTTGTTGAGCACGGTCAGCACCGGAATGTCACCCGCGCCCAGCTCTTTGAGCGTATCCAGCACCACCTGCGTCTGTTGCTCGGCGTTACTGTGCGTGATATCGAGCACGTGCAGGAGCAGATGCGCCTCACGGATCTCCTCGAGCGTAGCGCGAAACGAGACAACAAGCTCGGTCGGCAGCTTCTGGATAAAACCCACAGTATCGGTCAGCACCACCTGGCGGCCACCGGGCAGATTGAGCTGGCGTGTCGTCGGGTCGAGCGTCGCAAACAGCTGGTCTGCCGCGAGCACTTCTGCACCCGCAAGCGCGTTCATCAGCGTGCTCTTGCCCGCGTTGGTGTAGCCCACCAGCGCCACGATCGGGACGCCAGTGCGCCGCCGCCGCTCACGATGTACTTCGCGCTGCTGATGCACTTTGTCGATCTGGGCTTCGAGCCACGAGATACGCTTACCCACCAATCGCCGGTCGACTTCGAGCTGCGTTTCACCCGGACCGCGCAAACCGACAACGCCACCCGCACTGCCGCCACCACCACCGGCCTGGCGCTCAAGGTGGGTCCACGCGCGGCGCAAGCGCGGTAACAGATACTTGTACTGCGCCAGTTCGACCTGCACCCGGCCTTCGTGGGTGCGTGCGTGCGACGCAAAAATATCGAGGATCAGCATCGTGCGATCGAGCACGCGGATCTTGAGCAGTTCTTCGATGTTGCGCGCCTGACCAGGCGAGAGCTCATCGTCGAAGACCACTACGTCGAAACGCAGTTCTTCGCGCAGACGCCCGATCTCGCCGACTTTACCCGGGCCAACCAGGTGGCGTGGGAACGGCCGCTTGAGCCGCTGGTAGGTGCTGCCAACAACTTCGAGACCCGCAGTATCGCAGAGTAGTGCGAGCTCCTGAAGCGAGTCTTCGGCGGGCCAGGGGCTGCGACCGCCGGTCAATTCGGTGCCCACCAGATAGGCGCGCTCGCGCGGTGCCCGCGTTTCGTGCATGCGCCGCCCGCCGATAACCGGCTCAGTGACGACGTCCGTCATTTCGTGTTCGCTAATGGTTCTGCTCCTTCTTCGGAGATACGGTGTATGCGAATTATAGCACTTGCCAACACACGATTCAACACATATGTATTAGCGCCACCTTATAGTTACATGCTCAACCCGGCAGCGTATAGCGCGCACCGATCGCCTGCTTGATCGCCGCACGGCTCGCTGCGGGTGTCAACTCCTGTTGCTCGGCGATGGTGGCGGCGGTGGTCGCCAGGTCATCGTCTTTGACTTTGCCAGCGAACCAGGCTGCATAATCGCCTTGCCGCAGATGATATTCCCAAGTTTCATCATCGATGCCATCTGCGATCTGGACAAAGATGAGCAGATTGTTTGCGCGCAGGTTGAGCTTGCCCGCTGCGCCACGAAAGTAGAAACTGTCACCTTCGCCCATGTCGCCGGCCGCATACTTGCGCTGGTGGCGGCGGCGCTCGCTGGTGGGTGGCGTAATGCGAAAGCGCACGGGGGTACCACCCGCCAACGGTGACCAGATCAGCGCCTCACCGGTATCCAGCGCTGTGTCATCAGGCGTTGGTGCAGTGGTGCCGAGCAGTTTGGCGTAGTGCGCGAGCGCGTCAGTCGGGCGCTCGCCGATCGCGATCATCGTCGCGGTACGACCGAGTGCGGCGGGCGCAATGAGTTCCGGGTGGGTCGAAATCAGTACCACATTGTGCCACGGGTCGGGGAGCACGGTCTCAGCCGCACTCCAGTTTGCGGGCATTAAGTGGTGTGCTTCGTCGATCACCAGCCAGTGCGGGCGGCCAGTACGGCTTCGCAGGTCATCGAGGTGTGGCATAAGTTTTTCGAAGAAGGCTGGCCGATCTTCGAGCGCCACACCCAGTACATTGACCACGACGTTTTGTTCGGGTTGCTCGAGCAGGGCGAAGACCTCAGTGAGATCGGGCGGGCGTTGTGGGCCACCCAGTACCGTCGCACCCGGCAACAGGTCATAATCACCTTCGGGATCGATCAGGCAAAATTGATAGCCGTGTTCGGTAATGCGTTCGAGCAATCCGGTTGTCAGCGTCGATTTGCCGCTCCCCGACGTGCCGGTGATCATAACCCGCTCGCCATAGGCGCGCAGCGTGATATCGGTACCATCAGGTTTGGTACCGATCACGCTTGCATAGCGCGGTAGATCGACATCGGCAAGGTCGTTGGCGATCAGGCGCGCAATTATCTCAGCCGCGCCAACCCCATCGCGCCCGTTGGTAACCAGATCGGCGCGTTCCTTGAGGGTCGGGAGTGCGTTGGCGGTAGCCACCGCACACTCGCACAGGCTCAGGAATGCGTGATCATTCTCGGCATCGCCGATCCCCAGCACACTGTGCGCCGAGAGCCCGAGATCGACCAGCGCCGCTGTGAGACCGGCAGCTTTATTGATACCAGACGGCAAGACCATGACCGCGCCTTTGTTGAAAATCACTTGGAGTTCGAGCCCAAGCTCGCGGATTGCATCCAGCACCGCCGCCTCGTGCGGCTGCCAGGTGGCCACAATCACCTCGCCAACATCGATCGGGGCGACGCCGCGCGCGCGCAGCGCATCGACAAACGTCGGCGGTGGTGGCTCGCCAAGCGTGCGGCGCGCGCGGGTCGTGGGTGTATAAAGCAGTGCGCCGTTCTCGGCCACCACGCGATCAAACAGGTCGAGTCGGTCAAAATCGCGTTCGAGCAGTGGCAGATCACGCCCGGTCACCAGAATAAGCTTTCGTCCGCTCGCACGCAGTTGTTCGAGCGCGGTGATCGTCGCTTCGGTCACATGGCCATCGTGCGCGATCGTCCCATCATAATCGGTTGCAAAGGCAATGTAGCGCACAGCGCACTGCTCCTGTCGTGTTAATCTCGTGCCAGGAGGTGCAAGTTGTGCGCCAACAGTTCAGGTGCTGCGGCGCGTCTCGGCCAGCGCAAACGAATCGTCCACCGGTTGGTAGCCGAGAATTGCGCGCGTTTCGGCCAGATCGAGCTTTTGATAACGGTTGTTTGAGACGCCGTGAAAGATACCATAGCGCACTGTATCGGGCGCATCGACCGCGCAGCGCACCAGTTGCGCGCAGTCGCGGTACGTGAGCACGATGTGCAGCAGCGGATGGTCGGGCACAATCCAATAGTCGTCGTCGGGTGGGACGACCGCCCCAAAGCGCAGGCACAGCACCGAGAGCCCGTGATGATCGGCATAGTGCTGGCCGAGCACTTCGCCCCATGCCTTGGTAGCGCCGTACAGATTGCCCGCGCGCGGCAGCATCAGCGGATGCACCTGCGTCTCGCGCGGGTAGCCCGAGACCGCATTGACCGAACTGGCGAACACCACCCGGCGGCAGCCAGCGCGCCGTGCCGCCTCGTAAATGTGGTAGACGCCGACGATATTTGACGGCAACAGCGATTCCCACACCGCCTCGGTGCTCGGGTCAGCGGCCAGATGCACGACGGTGTCGATCCCGTCGCAGAGTGCGGCCAGTGTATCGATACTCGAAAGATCGGCCTGCACAAACGGATGTGCCGCTGTAGCAATCGGCTGTGTATCGGTCAGGCGCAGGGTATAGCGTTCGCCAAATGTGCTGGTGAGCATGCGGCCGATCCGCCCCGCCGCCCCGGTGATCAAGAGTGAACGCTGCACGTGACGCGCTCCTTTCGCATATACTGCCCCGGACGATTGTAGCACGCGGAAAGAGCATGATGCGCCACGAAGAGAGCTCGCCAATCACCCGTGATTTTACCGCCACGACGTTTATCGTCCGCGATCAGCGCACGCTGCTGCTGCTGCACCGCAAGCTCGGCATGTGGCTGCCGCCCGGCGGTCATATCGATCCGCACGAGTTGCCGCACGTGGCGGCGCTGCGCGAGGTGCGCGAGGAATCGGGCTATGAGGCCGAACTGCTGGCGCGCGGCGAGCGGATGGGTGACGCCGAAGTTTTGCCACAGCCGCACTGTATCCTGCTCGAGGATATCGCGCCCGGGCATCAACATATTGATTTGATCTACTTTGCGCGGGTGGTGGCTGGAGAACTGCTGGTGGCGGAGCGTGAGGCCGAGAACGCGCGCTGGATGAGCTGGGAAGAACTGGGCGAGCCGCAGATCCACGAGGATATTCGTGTGCTCGGGCGCAGGGCGATCGAAGCCGCCGGGGAATAAGTGGCACCGCCGAACACCCAGAGGAACCCACCGACCGTTGCTGCCTTTCGACCCTGGCGGGGTTGAGCAGGTATCTGCTGCCGTTGGTGCCACGCGGCATTATAGCCGCCGCCGGGTGGTGTGTCAATCGGTTGGTGCGGTTTGCGGCTGATCTGTGCGCGTGCTATACTCGCAGCGCAGACCACAGAGGGCGAAGCGATGCAGCTAGAGTACGGCGCGCGTACCGATATTGGGCAGACGCGCAACCACAACGAAGACACGTTTGGCATCGGCGAAGATGCGCCAGCCGATCAGCTTGGCAGGCTGTTTATTGTGTGTGATGGCATGGGTGGCCACGCGGCCGGTGAGGTCGCCAGCGCACTGGCCGTCGAGACGATCCTCGCGCGCTACTACGCAGACGCCACCACTGACCGTGTTGCTGCGTTGCGCGCCGCCTTCGAGCATGCCAACCAGCAAATTTTCACACAGGGGCGCGGTAGTATGGGCACGACGGGCGTAGCCGCACTGCTCTACCGCGATGAACTGATCGCCGCCAACGTGGGTGACAGCCGCATTTACCTCGTGCGCGATGGCAGCATCCGGCGCGTCTCGCGCGATCATTCGCTGATCGAAGAGCAGGTTGCGGCCGGGCTGGTCACCAGCGAACAGGCGCGCACGCTCAATTATCGCAATGTCATCACGCGCGCGCTTGGTTACCAGCCCGAAGTGCAGGCCGATCTGTTTCGGCTACCGCTGCAGGTCGATGATCTGATCGTGCTCTCGAGCGATGGTCTGCACGGTCTGGTCGAAGATCAATTGCTGCTCGATACCGTCGCGCATCTCGAACCCGATCCAGCGGCGGTGCGCTTGATCGATCTGGCGAATGAGCGTGGCGGCACAGATAACATCACGGCGGTGATCATCCACATTCGCGCGCTTGAGTGGCACGAGACCGATGGCGGTGACAAACCGAGCGATCGTGAACACGGTACGATCGATGTAATCGACCTTGATCGCCCGGCGATCACGGCGGCACTTACCGACGCCGAGCTGGGGATCGCGCCAGCTGCACCCGTGCCAGCCACTCCACTTGCCACCCCGGCCGGGCGGCAGTTGTCGCTCGCCGGCGCACTGCTGACGATCGTGGCGCTCCTGGCGCTCGGTGCGATGATGTTTGTGACGCTGCTTCAACCCTTGCCCCCCGCCGCCACCGCCGTGACAGACGCGCTGCTGCCGGTGACGCTCGCCCCCGC
>JAYUYF010000445.1:0-4035 GCA_043752605.1 Roseiflexaceae bacterium | reverse complement strand
ATATAAATGGTTAAAGCGAAAGTCCTGTTATTCTTTCCACACAGCGCGTGCGTGTTCAGTCACCTGCGTACTGACACCTTTCAGCAGCTCGGAAAAGATGTCGGTATCGAGGACGCTTTTATCCATCAGTTGTACGCCAGACCCCCCGCTCGCGCCCCGTCATCGCACCATCAACGACCTCGTCGAGGAGTGCAGGTTCATCACGAAACATCCCAAGCACCGGGTCTGCCGTCGGCTCGACCGCATCCAGCGAGGTGATAACCTCACGCACAAGCGTTGCAACCGAGACTCCGCGCAGCTGTGCAAGACGGCGCGCCCGGGTCATGGTTTGGAGATCCAGCTCTACGGTCGTTGTGTCCATGCGCCCTCCTTCGTGTATGCGTGGAATTGTACCACGACGGTAGCAACCCGCCTGGATGATAGGATCTACTTCCGCCGCCGACTGAGCGCGGCGCGTACCTGTGCCTCGGACACTTCAGCGTAGCGCCGGGTGCTGCGCGGGTCTTTGTGGCCGAGCACGCGGCCGACAATGTGCGCGGGCAGGTCGGCGATGGCGCTCCACGCCGACGCCAGCGCGGGCAGGTCGGTGGTCACGGTATACCGCAGCTGGTGGAGCAGCATGATCGCCTCCAGGTTCGCCGTCGCGCACAACGCGCGCCACTGATACTCCAGCGCATCGTAGCTGACCCGTGTGCCACGCGACGACACGAACAGCGGCGTCGCGTGCGGCAGATTGGCGGTGTACCGTTTGAGCGACTCTTCCTGGGACTTAATCAGGGCGTTCATCGGGTAGACGATGATCGCACGCACACCGCCGCGCGCGGGCTGATTGCGCAGCACATGGTCAACGATCGGCAGCAGAAAGTGGAACACGATGTACACGGAGCGCGCGCGTGATCACCTGCGGTCGACCGGCCATCCCGTCCTGGATACGTACGTCGGGCGGCTCACGCCACTCGGGCACGCACACCTCACCATGTTAGGTCGGTATACCTTTGCGCTCCGCGCGCCGATCGTGCCGGGCGAGTGGCACCCGCTCCAGCACACGAGCCGCAATAGCCACTACCTGTCTAGCCGTGCCGATTGGTATCTTCCGTTCCCATGCTACCGGGAGCCCACCTACAGGGCCGATTCTGGGCGTCCTGCTGGGCAATCTGGCCCGAACCAGCATGGGAAGCGCGTCCCGCCCAGATATGCGCCTGTTCCCCGGAGTCGCACCCGCGTCACTGTTTACGTTATGTCGATTTATGGTGCCTGGTCTCTGTCCGGAAGACTGGATAAGCGTGTGGCGAACATTACGCAGAGACGTTGCACACCATGGCCGTGTCGTGCAGCCACGACGTACGATCTACGATTGCTATGTGCCGCGCACTGGTGGCGTCGGGCATTTTGCCACGCCCACCCGGCGCGGTGTGTGTTGCGGCTTTCTTTTGGTAGTGAGGGCGCAACCCCGTGCTGCTGCGAGTCGGCGCGCCAACCGAGCTGGAAGAGAAAACCAGGAATAGGGAACAACAAGCCCACAAGGGGCCAGGTGGCCCCTTGTGGGCTTGTTGTTCCTCGTTTTATGCTCTAGCTACCGGCAGCAGCGCGACAGCGGTGCGTCCGAGCGGCCGGAGCAGGCCCAGCGCGATCTGTGCCGTTTCCGCAAACAGCGCTGTGTGGGGTGTATGGCATGCACCAGAGTTTTCCAGGGTACGGTTGCAGTGCGAACCACTATTCGCTACGGTACTATCTGTGCGGCGATCTCCAAAAATCTCCACAGTGCAGCAACAATGCAGTCACTCGGGAGTGCGCGGCACCGGACAAGCAGGGCTCCAGGGCGCAGCCATATCGCCAGGCCTGAGTATGTGATGCGATAATTATGATATACTGTTATCGTAATTATCATATAGACAGGCGAGCATATGGCGCGCACACTGGTAACAGCCGAAGCGGTCGCCAGCGCAGCAGCGGCGCTGATCGCAGCGGGACAGGAACCGACGATCATTGCAGTGCAGCAGCGCGTTGGTGGCGGCAGCTTTACGACGATCAAGCGCGAGCTGGACGCCTGGCGCGCCGCGCGGCAGACAGCTCCGGCACCACCGCTACCCGAGCAGCTCGCGACTCAGGCTACCGACTTCGCCCGCCACGTCTGGCAGGCAGCAACCACGCGCGCCGACGAACAGGTCGTGCAGGTGCGCAGCGCGGCCGCACAGCAGGTCACCGCCGCACAGGCTGCGCTCGCAGAGGCGGAGATCGTGATCGAACGGCTCGAAGCCGAACAGGAGCAACGTGCCACAGCGCTGGCCGAGGCGCAGGCGGCGGTCGCGGCGGCACAGGCGAACCTGGCCAGGACGGAGCAGCTGAGGCAGGAAGCGATCGCGCGCGCCGACCAGGCGACGGCGGAGACACGTCGGATACGTGAGGAGCTCGCCACCGCACAGCAGGAGCAGGTTGCGCGTGCCGGGTTAGCGGGCGAGATTCGCGCGCTCCAGCGTCAGCTCGATGAGCAACGCGCGCTAGTCGAGCGGCTGGCAAAACAACCGCCTGCGCAGTCCTGAGCGCCAGCGTCTCGTCCGGCGATGCCAGCGCCCGCAGCAGCCGTCGTTGCACCGCAGCGTCGCCCGTGTTGACGTTGGACGCAGACCATACGCACACGCGAGCAACTGCGGCACCGATGCGCGTCGCAGCGAAGCCAAGCGGCAGCGCGCTGCGACTTCGCCGATGACGTCGGGTGCCTGGAGCGTATATGGCGCGTGCCGGGCGGCATCAGGACGCCGAAAGCAGCCTACAACCCAAATACAATCCCAACATAACGCGCACACGGCACCTGATCGCGGCGAGCAGCGACACACGGTGTGCCTGACAGATGCGTATGGCTACAAAGATTATGTCGCGCTGCGTGTGCTGCCCCAGCAAACGAGCATACTGGCGGTGCGCAGTGCTGCGACGAGCGAGACTGTACGATGCGCCTGATGTGGCGGATGACACACATGTCGGGTCAGTGCGTATCACGACTGCTGACATCGACCGGCGCTGTGCTCTACTCTTTCTGGTGTATTTCATGCACCAGAACATGCAATATGGCAGCATGTGGTGTATGCAATGCACCAGAGGTTGTGATGCGTGATCTTCCTGCGGTACCACGGCCACGCGAGCAGTTGCCGGTGCCGCTCTTCGATGGTGTGGTACTCGCGGTGCGAAACGATATGGGCACGATCTTTCTTGTGCTACGCGATAGCTGTGGCACGCTGGGTCTCGATGTCACATCGCAACGGCGGCGCATCCTGAACGATGAGCGCCTGCGCACCGCACGATTTCGGATCGCGATCGACAATCAGCTTCAGGCGCGTCTTGCACGCGGTTTCACCGTGCGTGCGGCGGCCAGTGCGGCGGGCCTGCGTGACCATGCGATTATTGTGCGGTATGAAAATGGCCAGACGGTGCCACCACTGCACCGCATCGATCTGCGCGCGCGTGTCTACGGTGTGAGCCCGGCAGCGCGTCTCGTGGCGCGCGATGATACCGTTGCGCTGGTGACCCAGCTCGATACCGATCTGCCGGTCGGCATCGAGCAGCTTATCGCCTCGCTCAATCCGTGATGGCTGAGTCTTCATATTCGCGCTTAATCACATACACGACGCAACGGTAAAAGCCCCTCGCGTTGTCTGATATGCCGCCTGAAACGTGGCTCGCCAGTAGTTTTACATGTCTACACGTATATACGTCTCGATGTTTAGATGTGTAGATGTATGACGAGCGCTTCGCTAGAGCTGTCTGCTATGCGTTATCTGCACGCGCACAGGTTGCGCCAATGGGCATGATGTTGCGTCCAACTGCGATACAGTGCTGCCAGCAAGTTCTCACATCCAGATGTATAGGTGTTTCAATGTTCATATTTCTTAACATCTACACATTCACACATCTGGAAATATATACGTATAGAAATATATACGTTGGAACGTGTGAACGTATAGATGTTGAGACAGCATAGTCAGAAGTGGAGACATCTCCACGTTGAAACGTTTCCACGCTTCCACGTTTACACGTCTGGAT
>JAYUYF010000444.1:0-4036 GCA_043752605.1 Roseiflexaceae bacterium | reverse complement strand
CTCCGGTGCACGACGACCCGCCGGCCGACGCTCATGTGACAGCCGCGCTGGCAATGCATGCTGCACTCAACGCACGCGTCGTGCTGCCGCCCGGCGAGCGGCACGAAATTGCCGCACTCGTGGCGCAGTACGGTTCGCTGGTGCTGATCTGGCAGGCACGCTGCTGGCGTGCCGGGCAGGACACCCGCCGCATTACGCCAGACTATTATCGTGTCTGCGCGGCACCTTTGGCAATCTGTGCCGCGCACACGCCTCCCGTTGCGGCTGTTGGGCCGTGCCCTGACGTGTACGCTGCTGCGGCCGACGTGTCATCCACACTACCCGCTCCCCACCAGACGCCGGATGCGCGCGTGCCGCAGCTGGCAGCACAGCTTTCGGCAGCGTACGGCACCCCGGTGCGGTCACGACGCCAGTTGCGCGCGGCACCACATCAGCTGGTCGCCGCGTGGTGCGCCGTTGCGGATCACCCGGGAATGCAGCGGTGGGGTGATCCACTTGGCTATGCGCTCAGCCAGATCGCGCGCGGGCATGCGCCGCCGACTGCAGACGTTCTTGATCGGTGGGTGGATCAGCGCGACCCGCGTATGCTCCAGGAACAGGCAATGACGTTCTTTCGGACGACCGGTACGAACCGCGCAAGCCGTGCCGAGGTCGTCCGCGCGCAGGTGGCCGCACAGCTCGATCCTGCGCAGCAGGTGCTGTGGGAGCATATTCTGCTTGACGTGGGCGAGCAGGATGTGCTCCTGACCGGGACGACGGATGCGAGCTGTGCGGCGGTGGATGGCTTTGCGGCGCGAGTGACAGCGGTCATTGCGGCACTCGGGTGGTCACACTCGGTTGTGATTGGCGATCTTGCGCCCCGCGCGCGTGCGGACGCGCCGCCGTGCGCACCGCCCCCACCACAGGCGGCTCCCCCTGTCCATCCCGACGCGCCGCCTGCGCCGCCCGTGCTGGGTCCGTTGTGGATTGACCCGGCGGTCTGGGCAACACTGAGCATGGTTGCCCGCGCCGCCTTGCGCGGCACGACGCTGCAATGTGACGGCACGCTGGTGGGCGGTAACCTGACGGCGATGCATCGGCTCAAGCTCAACGCACACGAACTGCGGATGAGAACTGCTCCTGAACAGCTGTCACCAATCCATGGCGACGCCTGACCCGTTCAGGCATCGTGGGGGTCCTCCACCAGCGTGTAGTAAATCGACCGACCGCCGCCACGACGGACAATCTGCTGATCGTCCACCATCGTGGCCAGGTCGCGCTGGAGTGTGCGGCGGGCGCGCTCCGGGAACAGGGCAACGAGATCGAACATTGTCAGGCGACCGCGGGTTGCCAGCGCTTCGATGATCAGTCGTTGATAGACCCGGTCGGTCGCGATCCCCTGATCGGTCGCCATATCCCGCCCGTAGACCGTGACATTGAACGAGTGGCCGGTGTCCAGAAAGACGGGCGGGCGCAGCGACTCGCGCGCCAGTTCTTCGACGACCGTATCGAGCCCCTGCCCAAACGACTCGACCAGACCTGCTTCATAACAGATTGACATGATAATCGGGTTGCGGCTCTTTTGACTGTACAGGATGTTCTCGATCGTCATGCCGGGTTGCAGCCCACCCGGACTGATCCACTCAATCCGGTCGCTCAGCAGCATGATACGTGATGCCGCCCGCTCGCTCACATAATCACGGTGACACAGCATGTTCAGACACAGTTCGCGGCAGACTACCTGCGGATACTCGGTGATATCGATGCGGGTGATGCTTTGCGGCAACAACACCGAACGTGTCTGCATGCGCTCGCTGACAAACGTGATCGCCTGTTCGAGTTGTTGAAAGATCGTCCCACCGAGATTTTTGCGAATCATCGTGGCATCGGTTGATGTTGGCTTGGTTCCGCGGTACTGGCCAAGATCGACCACCGCATTTGGATACAACGTCTGCGGGTCTTTGCCAAAACACAGGAGTCCAGCGAGCGTCACGCTGAGCTGCCCGTCGACCTCGACCAGACAGCGCTGGCGGCGTAAATACAGGACGGGGTCTTCTGGCCCGTTGTACCGATTACTGCGGACGGCGGTGCGAATATGGGTCGACACCAGCGGTAAATCCAGCATCTCGATCGATGTGCCCGCGATCGGAATACCGTCGATGCTCGCGTCGACAATGGGGATAAGCGTGCCTGTCATGCCACACATCCTTGGCTGCATTGGTGGTTACGGTAGTATACCCCACGTCGCGATACCGTTCGCGTGCTGCGTAACGTTTTGCAAACTCCCGCGTTTCACCACAAAGCCACAAAGAACACCAAGCCGTTGTGGTGAGTCTTCGTGCAGGACGCTACGTCACACCCGCGTGCTGCGGTATTCATCATGCATGCACGAGGGACAGGCGCGGGCCCGTCGTGTACGCTGACGGCAGTGGAGCATTACCCGCCACAATCGCGCCACCTGGCGCAATTGTGGCGCGATTACTACCGGTCGTGCGGTCGCCCCGTCATGTCGTGTCGCACCTGTATTTGCGCCACATGGCGCGAATATGGCGCGAATAGCAGAGATGTCGGTCGGTACGCCAGTAGCCATAACACGTGGTGAGATCGCCTACCGCAACGGCGTAGTAGCGCAGCGCGTGGCACGAGCCAGCACGTCATCCGTCAGGCGAACATCTTTTCTGTATGGTAGTCAATTATCTGATACACTTATTGCCGAGGTGATCATGCTATCCGCCTCACGCCGTATGGAGCCGCGCCTTGCGCGTCGTTTTGTCGCGCAAGCGGAGACGCACTAAAGCCGGTACGCGGTCTGCCGTTGGCAAACCGGAGACACCAGTCCGGCGTGCAATACGGGTGGCGTGCGACACGCGCAACGAGGAGCAGCACCGTGACGATGCGGACGATCATCCATCTCGATCTCGACCAGTTCTACTGTGCGGTGGAGACACTGCGCGACCCGACGCTCCATGGCGTCCCGTTCGCCGTGGGTGGCAACCCCGCCGGGCGTGGGGTGGTGGCATCGGCCTCGTATCCCGCACGGGCGTTTGGTGTGCGCTCCGCGATGCCGATGGCGCACGCCGTGCGGCTCTGCCCCGCACTGCGGGTGGTAACGCCCGACTTCCCCGCCTACCGCGCCGCCTCGCAGCAGGTGATGGCACGCCTCCACCACGTGACGGCTGCGGTGGAGCAGATCTCGATCGACGAAGCGTTTCTGGACGTGTCGCAGCTGCAGGCATCCGGCCAGCAGATCGCCGCCCAGCTTCAGCAGACCATGCGCACCGACCTCGACCTTTCCTGCTCGCTGGGTGTCGCGACCAACAAGCTGGTGGCCAAGATTGCGACCGACGTGGGCAAGAGCATGGCGCGCAGCGGCGCGTTGCCAAGTGCGATCTGCGTGGTGCCGCCCGGTACGGAGGCGGCGTTCCTGGCACCGCTACCCGCCGCAGCGCTGTGGGGGGTGGGCCCAAAGACCGCCGAACGGCTCGCTGCGCTGGGCATCCAGACGATCGGCGCTATCGCCGCCTGGCCACCGGCTGATCTGGTGCAACGGTTTGGGCAGCACGGTGCGGATCTCGTGCGCCACGCCAGTGGCATTGACGACCGCCAGGTCGTGACCGAGCGCGCGGCACGCTCGCTATCGCAGGAGACAACGTTCAGCGAGAATAGCTGCGACCGGGCGCAGCTGGAGCAGACGATCCGCGGGCAGGCGCAGGATATTGCTGCCAAATTGCAGCGCACGGGTCTGGTCGGTGCGTCGGTCAAACTCAAGATCCGCTGGCCCGATTTTACGACCCCAACCCGGCAGGTGACATTGCCGCAGCCAACCGACGATGCCGCGCAAATCGCCGCAGCCGCGTTGCGGCTGTTCAGCCAGATCTGGCCCGACCGTCAGCCGGTACGCCTGATCGGTGTTGGTGTCGCGGGACTCGGCACCGCACCCCGCCAACTCAGTCTCTGGGATCTGCCAACGCCCGCCGAGCAGGCGCGCCAGGAGAAGCTGCGCACGGCGCTCGCTGTGGTACACGGGCGATTTGGTGCGGCGGCGATGCGGCGCGCC
>JAYUYF010000443.1:0-4040 GCA_043752605.1 Roseiflexaceae bacterium | reverse complement strand
GCCCGCCCGCCGTGACGAGCTGGCGATCGACCTGTGCCGTGCCCGCGTGGAACACATGGACATGCGGGTCGGATAGCGCATCGATGCCGCTGATCGGGTCGCCACGGCGCGGTTGCTCGGGGTAGCCATCGGCCGCCAGTACCACGCAGGCCGCCGCGCCCGGCGCGCGGCCAATCATGCCGCGCGGATCGTCGCCGCGCGCGCAGGCCGCCAGCGCGGCGCACAGATCGCCCGTGACCAGCGGCAGCAGCACCTGGCTCTCAGGATCGCCAAAACGCGCGTTGTACTCCAGCACCATCGGCCCGTCGGGCGTCAGCATCAGCCCGGCATACAGTGCCCCGACAAACGGCGTGCCCTGCGCCGCCAGCAGATCGACCACCGGCTGCATGGTGCTGGCGACGACCGCGTCGATCGTGGCTTCGCCGAGATGCAATGCGGGCGCGTAGGCGCCCATGCCGCCGGTGTTTGGCCCGGCATCGCCCGCCAGCAAGCGTTTGTGATCCTGCGCCAGCGCCAGCGGCAGTAGCCTGGTGCCATCGCACAGCGCGATCAGCGAGACCTCGGGGCCGCTGAGGCGCGCCTCGAGCAGCAGGTGTTGCCCGGCACCCGTGGCCCCCAGCGCCGCGATCGCCGCCAGTGTGCCGGCCGTATCGGACGGCACGACCACGCCCTTGCCACCCGCCAGCCCATCGGCTTTGACGACCCAGGTGCCGCCGGTCTCCTGCACAAACGCGCGCGCCGCCGCCACGCTGCCAAAGACATGTGCGGCGGCGGTGGGCACGCCCGCCTGTTGCATGAGCTGTTTGGCAAACGATTTGCTGCTCTCGATCCGTGCGGCGGCCGCATCTGGCCCAAAGACCGCCAGCCCGGCAGCGCGACAGGCATCGGCCAGCCCGGCCGCCAGCGGTGCCTCGGGGCCAACGACAACCAGATCGATTCGTTCGCGCCGTGCCGTCGCCACCAGGCCGCTGAGATCGCTGGCCGCCACGGGTAGGCATTGCGCCAGCTGTGCGATGCCCGGATTGCCCGGCGCGCACAACAGCGCGCTACACGACGGCGAACGCGCCAGCGCCCAGACCAGCGCGTGCTCGCGCCCACCCGACCCCACCACCAGTACCCGCATCGTGCGCTCCCCGTCTCGCAATTGCTGTGGGTAGTGTAGCATAGCGAGCGGGGTGTGGGGAGCGCCCGCACCCCCGACCTGCGCCCGCACGCGGGCGAGGGGAGCGGATCACACTGTGGGCGATGGGTGGATCGCGTTGTCAAATCCGTAGGGACGCAGCATGCTGCGTCCCTACAAGCGCGTGCCAGACCCGACGGGTTAGACAGCGAATTGCGTTGTTCTCTGCGCCACCATGTCACTCTGAGCGGAAGGATCCGTTGCGTGCGCCGGATCCTTGGCTCCGCCCGCACCCCCGGCCCCTCTCCCGCGCACGGGCGAGGGGAGCGTGACGGACTACTAGTATGCTATCGTGGTCATGAATACAGGAGAACCGCATGCAACGCGCGAGAAAAATCATTGTTGAGAAGCACACAGACGGCTATGTGGCCTATCTACTTGGCCTGAAGGGCGTTGTCGTTGGTGAGGGCGATACCTACGAGGCGGCGCTCGCCGACATCCATTCGGCAATCGCGTTTCACATCGAAACTTTTGGCTCGGGCATCCTTTCCGACGAATCTGCTTAAACGATTGACTCCCCCCACCCGCGCTGGCTATAATATACAGAACCCGCCGCAGCCAGCGAGCACACAATGACCACGCCGAGTCTGGATCTTGAAATTACCGCCGCCGGCGATGGCTTCGCCGTTGCCCTGCGCACCAACGATGGCGCGGGTGTTGCGGCGCGTCCGTTGCGGTTGCCGCTCGATCTTGCGGCGCTACCGCAGCGCGCCGATATTACGAACTGGGTGCGTGAAGCCCAGATGGTGCGGCTTCGCAACCGTGGCGGCCCGGAATTACAGAAAGCGCGCGAGCTTGGTGGTGCGCTGTTCGATGCGCTCTTTGCGGGCGAACGGCTGGGACAGCTGCGTATTGCCCAGGCACAGCGCGGGAGTGATTCACCGCTCCGATTACGGCTTATACTGCCCGAGACGCTCCCCGAATTACCTTGGGAATTGCTCTACGACCGCGAACGCGATACGTTCCTGGCACTGGCAGATGACCTGACGCTGGTGCGCGCGCCGCTTCTCGCCACACCATCGCGCACGCTGGCGGTCGAGGGACAGATCGCGATCGTCTGTGTGCTCGCCAGCCCGCGCGGCCAGCGCCCGATCGACCTTGATCGCGAGCTACGTATTGTGCAAAGTGCGCTGCGCGCGCCGCTCGCCGATGGGCGCGCCCGGCTCGATGTGCTGCGCGGGCCAGATACGCTCGGCCAGTTGCGGCGGCGGCTCCAGCAGCCCGCGCATATCGTCCACATCCTCTGCCACGGCGACCTCGACCCGACGCGCGGCGAGGGCATGCTGCTCTTCGAAGATGGCTACGACGAAACGCAGGGCGATGCCGAGCGCGTGAGCGCCGAGCAGCTGCGCCGCCTGTTGTGCAAACCGCAGGCCGATACCCGGCTGGTGCTGCTCAACGCGTGCCTTGGTGCCTACGGCGGCGCTGATCCCGGCAGCAGCGTGGCGGCGGCGCTGGTGCGTGGTGGCCTCCCTGTCGTGATTGCAATGCAGTTCGAGATCGCGGCCGACACTGCGAACCAGTTTGCGCGTACGTTTTACGATTTCCTGCTGCTTGGTCAGCCAGTCGAAGCTGCGCTTACTGAGGCGCGCCAGCACCTGTTTGATTACGATACGTTTCGACTCGACTGGGCGATCCCGGTGCTCTACCTGCGCGGCGCGGGCGGCGCGCTGTTCACACCGGGTGTTGTCACAGACGCTGCATCTATCAGCCTGCAGATTAGTTCTGCTGGTAGTAACGAGGTAAGGCAACAACTTCAACAAGCTGGTAAAACGTTGCGCGAAGCAGCCGGTGTGCTTTTCCCAGATACTGCCACCACTCCAGCGTTAGACAGCCCGCCGCCGCCTACCGCTCCTGAGATTACCCCTATAGTGTCTGCGCCTGCACCTCACACAGAACAGGTTGTGGTGGCTACGTCGAACCCCTCCCGACCTCGCACAGAGCGCCAACTGCTTCAACAGGCACGGAGCGCGATGCTCGACAAACAATGGGGATTAGCTGAGAAGCTTCTTGAGTCATTGATAGCAACATATCTCCAGAGTGGAGATGCACCGGCACTGCTCGCTGAGGCGCGCCGTAGGCACAAGATGGCTGCGCTGTATATCAAGGCTGGTGCCGCACGCACGATCGGCGATTGGGAAAAAGTGGCGAAGATCCTCGTCCAGTTATCTGCGCTAGATGCCAACTATTCCGACCCCGACGGCCTGCGCGCCTGGGCCGATGCGCAGCAACGCCGAGATGCGGGCTACGACACGGCGCTGGCGCACTGCGAGCAGGGTGAGTGGGTGGCGGCAGTAGCGCTGCTTGAACCGCTGGTGACTGCGCACCCCGAGGATACCGAGGTCGCCGCATTGCTGGCCAGAGCGCGCGCCGAGGTGCAGCGCCTGCGCCCCTCTCCCCGTGTGGGAGAGGGGTCGAGGGTGAGGGAAGCTGACGCCGTGCAACCCGCGCGCGCTGCGCTCGTCGCTGGCAACCATGCAGAGGCGCTGGCAATTATCACGCAGCTACTTTCGACGAGAGCTGACCCGCAGGTGGTGCAACTGGCCGCCGAGATCGTCGCGATGCCCGCTGCACCGGCCACAGTGCGCGTCGAAGCCGGTGCGCTGATCGGGCGCTGCGGCGACCCACGGTCGGGCGTGGTCTCGCTGCCGCCGGAGATGGTCTGGTTCCGCACGCCGCAGCCGTTTCAAATCGGTGAGTCGCGGCAGAAAAAACAACACGATGATGAAATCAATGATGCATGGCTCACCCTCGCCCCGTTTGCGCTGGCGCGCTACGCGGTGACGAACGCGCAGTACAAGTTGTTTCTCGAAGACGACGGTTACAACATCGATAACCCATGGTGGAACGCTGCTGCGCG
>JAYUYF010000442.1:0-4047 GCA_043752605.1 Roseiflexaceae bacterium | reverse complement strand
TGTTGGTAACGACCGCCACATCGGGCGTAAGTGCGAGAAACGTGCGGTCGTATTCATCCGCCTCGATCACCAGCGGCGCGGCGGCGTGTCCCCAGCGCGCGGGTGCGGGCAAATCGGGTGCATCGGCACCGATCAGATACCCGATCTCCTGACCAGCGTGGAGCAGCATCAGCGCCAGCATCGCCGACGTCGTACTTTTGCCGTGGGTGCCCGCCACCGCCGCCACCGGCCGCGCTGCCGACCAGTTTGCCCAGAGATCGGCACGTTTCTGCACCAGGATACCAGCCGCGTGGGCGGCCGCAATCTCAAGATGATCGGCTCGTACCGCCGAGGTCGCCAGTACCAGATCGACACCAGCGACATTAGCGATCGCGTGGCCAAGCGTGATGTGTGCGCCGCGCGCCACCAGGGCAGCGGTCTGTGCGTTGTGTTGTGTATCGGAGCCGCTGACGCGATATCGTTGATCGAGCAGCAGGTGTGCGATCGCACTCATTCCTGCGCCCGCGATCCCGATAATATGAATATGCATCATGCTTGACAATACGAACACCTGTGCTATACTCGTCTCAGCGATACCAGTACTTGAACAAACGCTCCAGCGAGCTATTTTCTGGCAGGCGGCGGATCGGGTGCCCAGATCCGATTGAAACGGATCAGCATAATAATCAGGATCGTCACCAGGAACGCCGCCACTGCTGACGGTACGATACTTGACCAGTTTGGCAGGCTACTGAATACCGTAGCCAGTTGTGGTGGCACCTCAACAACAGCACCAGCCTCGCTCCAGAAGCGATTAAACGCCGTGAGGATGATCATCCCAGTATACAGTCCAGCGAGGCCACCAAGCACGCGAAGTACTTGATTACCGCCGCTAAAGCCACCGAGCGGCTTACCCTCCCACGGGAAGGTAAATGTTATTCCAAGCACAAGCAATGCCAGAAACACCAGAAAGCGCAAAAACAGCGGTGCTTCGAGATTTTGCGGGATGATCGGGTCAAACTGTGTGACGCCGCCTGGATCTTGCCCGAGCAAAAACGAGAACAAGCGTGGCAGGCTGACATACACCCGGTTGATCAGGTCGACAAGAAAATTGCCACCTTGCACCGTCAGCAGGTAGCCAAGCGTCACAAGGAGCGCAATACTGGTCATGTAGCGAAACCCACGGTTCCAGCCATAGACCGCGAGCGAAATCATGACCAGATAGGTCACGAAAGAACCACCAAGATCAATCGTAATCATTGCGGGTCGCTCCTGGATGCGAGGGCTGTAACCAGATGCGCCAGTTGCCGGGCCGCATCTGGCCGGGCAAGCTGGTGACATGCATGCGCCATGGTCGCGCGTGCCTGTCCATCGCTGAGCAGCTGGCGTAATGCGATGAAAAGTTGCCCGGTTTCGGGCGCAGATCCAGCATCAAGTGCTGAGTCGGCAATTTTGATCGCTGCTGCACGCTGGACCATATAATCAGCATTCTCCTCCTGATGCACATACGGATACGGAATAAGTACTGCTGGCAAGCCCACGGCTGGCAATTCGCCGAGCGTCGATGCGCCGCTGCGGCAGAGTGTCAGGTCGGCCGCCCCCAGAGCGGCGGTCATCGTCGGCGTGCCCGGTTGCCCGTTACTATGCAGGTACGGATACAGATGATACCGTTGTTTGAGCGAATCTGACAACTGCTCGGCAGCTGCGCGGAGAAACGTGTCATCGCCCTCGCGCCCACAGACGTGGACGACCTGGGCAAGTGGCAGGATCAGCGGCAGCAGGGCGGCAATCGCGCGATTGATACTGCGTGCGCCACGGCTCCCACCGTAGACGAGCAGCACGGGCAGATCGTCGTGCAATCCAAGCACCGCCCGGCAGGTTGCCCGGTCGAGCGTATACAACTCGGTGCGCGCCGGGTAGCCGGTAATCGCGAGATCGCGCCGCAGATATGAGCGGGTATCCTCGACGCTACAGGCGACGGTCGTTGCGATGCGGGCCAGCAATTTGACTGCCAAGCCGGGCACGACATCGGGCAGGAACAGCACTGTCGGCACGCGCGCGCGCGCTGCGGCGATAAACACCGGCACGCAGACGTACCCACCGGTGCCCAGGATTGCAGCCGGCCGGGTCTCAGCGATCAGTTTGCGGGTGGCGCGTATGCCGTGCAGCAACTGGCCAAGGCCGCGCGCAAGTTCGCGTGGGCCGCGGCCGCGCAGCGGCGCAGCCGGCACCGCCCGAAACGTCAGTGTACTCTCGCGTTGTACCAGGCCAGCTTCCATACCCCCAATGCCCCCAATATACAGGACGTGCGGCGCATCAGCTGCGGCGGATGCCGCCCCAGGCGCGTTGAGCGCTGCGGCGACCGCCAGCGCCGGGTACACGTGCCCGCCAGTCCCGCCGCCGCATACCCAGAGGCTCTTCACGCATATCTCCATCTTTTACAGTCTGATTATCGGCTGGCTCAGGCTCACCCATCTGCCGTGACACACTGAGCAGCACTCCCATTGCCACCATACTAATCATCAGTGAGGTGCCACCGTAGCTGATAAACGGCAGCGTCAGCCCGGTGAACGGCAGCAGTGTGGTGACAACCGCCATATTGATCAATGCCTGGAACACGAGCCAGACCGTGATACCGGTGGCCAGCAACGCCGCAAACGGGTCGCGGACGCGTGCGGCGATAACCATACCGCGGTACGCCAGTAGCACAAAGCAGCCAACGATAAACAGTGTACCAATCAGGCCAAACTCCTCACCGATGATGGCAAAAATCGCGTCGGTGTGTGCCTGTGGCAACCAGAGAAACTTCTGCCGCGATTGCCCGATACCGACGCCAAACAGGCCACCGCTGGCGAAGGCGTAGAGCGAGTGTACCGGCTGGTAGCCCGAAGTAAAATAATATTCAAACGGATCAATCCACGCGGCGATGCGTTCGATGCGATATGATGCCATATTGACCAGTCCCCAGAACGCCACAGACGCGATCGCGAGCGCTCCGGCGAGGTGCAACAGATTGGCACCAGCGGCGAAATACACGATGCCGCCAATCACGATGATGACGACCGTCGTGCCCATGTCGCGGCCCAGCATCACCAGTCCGCAGACAACACCAAGCATCAGTGCGAATGGCAACAGACCGTAAGTGACATTTGTAAGCTTACCACCGCGTCGCGAAAGCCAATCGGCCATGTAGATTACCAGTGCCAGCTTTGCCAGTTCGGAAGGTTGCAGGCTAAAGCCACCGATCCGGATCCAGCTATGCGCGCCGTTGATCGTCGTAAACTGGCGTGGCAGAATGAGCGTGAGTACCAGCAGAAACAGCGCGAACGCCATAAAATGGATCGAATAGCGACGAAAGAAGCGATAATCCATGCGTTGGGCAATCAGCATGCCGATGCCGCCGACGCCTGCGGCGGCCAGTTGCCGCCACATATAATAGAGTTGATTCTGGTGATTGACATACGCATCGATAAATGATGCACTGTAGACCATCACGATACCGAGCGGTACAAGCACACCGACGAGTGTAAGCAAGACATAATCTGGTGGGTGTCGTCGCTGAGTTGTCGTTGTCATCCTGGCCTCCCGTTGGTTTCGTAGTCGGATAGGCACCGCTTGTGCAGCAGTGAACCGATCACTTTGCGCCTGGCAAGAGCCAGCCGCCGACAAGGGTTATCGCGATGAGCCCGGCCACCAGCGGCCAACCGAGCGTCGGCCAGCTCGCCACCGGCCGCTCGGATTCACCGTAACGTGGTGCGACAAAGTTTGGCGCGAGCGCAAGCGCCGCCAGCGTGCCGCCGATGAGACCACCGATATGGCCCCAGTTGTCGATGAACGGTGTGCTGAAGCCAATCCCCAGATTGATCAGCGCGGTCATAATCATGCTGGCCAACACTTGTTGGCTGGCCCCACCAAAGACCGCCCGCCCGCGATAGAAAAAGACCCCCAGCGCTCCCATGAGGCCAAAGATGGCGCCCGATGCGCCGACGGAGGGATTTGGTTGAAGCAGATACGACACCAGGCTGCCCATCAGGCCGCCCGCGAGATAGACCGCAGCGAAGCGCCGTG
>JAYUYF010000441.1:0-4049 GCA_043752605.1 Roseiflexaceae bacterium | reverse complement strand
CAAGGCCGCCAAATTGGCCGCCATCCGCGCCGCCGACGCCGCCAAAATTCCCGCGCCCGCCACCGATCCCGTAGGGACGCAGCATGCTGCGTCCGTGCCCGTGCCCGTGGCCCATCCCGCGCCCGCGTCCGCGCCCGCCACCGATCCCATGTCCGCCACCGATCCCGTGTCACCCGTGCCCGCGCCCGCCGATGCCAAGGCCGCCAAATTGGCCGCCATCCGCGCCGCCAACGCCGCGAAGAAGGCCGCCGAGGAGACCAACCCGTGAGCGATATTGTGCGCGATTGGCTGAACCCGTACCTGCCGGTCTGGGCGGTCGATATTCTACTGGCGGCGGTGGTGACGACGGTGCTGTTGTTGTTTGCAGCGGGCACGATGATGCTACAGGTGTGGGTCGAGCGCCGTGTGATCGCGCGCTTCCAGGATCGCATCGGCCCAAACCGCGTCGGCCCGGCAGGCCTGTTGCAGAGTGTGGCCGATGGCGTCAAGATGTTTACCAAAGAAGATATTGTGCCGCGTGCCGCAGATAAATGGGTGCATCTGCTCGCACCCGTGATCACGCTCGCGCCGGTGATGCTGATCCTCGCGGTGTTGCCGTGGGGCCTGGGTCTGGTGCCCGTCGATCTCGATATCAGTGTGCTGTATGTGGCGGCTGTGTCATCCATCTCGGGTGTGGGGCTGATGATGGCGGGCTGGAGTAGCAGCAACAAGTTTGCGCTGCTGGGTGCGATGCGTGCGGTAGCGCAACTGGTGGCGTACGAAATTCCGCTGACGATCGCGCTGCTGGGTGTGGTGCTGTTGACGGGTGGTATGTCGCTCGCGCGGATCCCCGAGTTGCAGGCCGGGTTACCGTTTGTCGGCACGACGATCACAGATGCGCCCGATTTGGGGCTGGGCTGGTTTATCTTTACGCCGGTCGGTCTGATCGGGTTTGTGATCTACTATATCTGTGTGCTGAGCGAGGGCGAGCGCACACCGTTTGATATTCCCGAGGCCGATAGCGAAATTGTAGCCGGCTATATGACCGAGTACAGCGGCATGAAGTTTGCCGAGTTCTTTCTCGCGCAGTATGTGCTCAACTTTTCACTCTCGTTGGTGGCCGCAGTGGTGTTTCTTGGCGGCTGGCAAGGGCCGGGCGTAGCACAACTGGCGGCAATCGAAGGCCCGGTGGGTTCGGTGTTGGCCGGGTTGCTCTCGCTGTTTTACACGCTCGCCAAGACCTGGGCGCTGTTCCTTGGTATGGTCTGGCTGCGCGGCGCATTGCCGCGGTTGCGCGCCGATCAACTGATGGGCTTTGCCTGGAAATTCCTGCTGCCGCTGGCGCTCGTGAATGTGGTGTGTGCGGCGCTCTTCAGCGCGCTGACGACGTGGGACAATGCGCTATGGGGCGGGGTCATCCGGCTCGACGATTGGCAGCCGCTGGCGCGCCAGATCCTGGCGCTGGTGGTGACGGGTATCATCAGTGTGGCCAGTTGCATCTGGGTGCTCCAACTGAACCAGCCCGAGCGCAGCCCGGCCACGCGCGCCGCCATCATGGGAAAGGTGTAGGTACGCTGTGGAAGGCCTGTTCATCCAGCTGATTTTTGGCGTGATCGCGCTGTTTATGCTCGGATCCGCGCTGGCGGTCGTTACAGTGCGCAATCTGGTGCACGCAGCGTTATGGCTGATTGCTGCATTCTTTGCGGCTGGCGCGCTGTATATTTTGCTCGAAGCGCCGTTTCTGGGCGTCGCGCAGATCCTGCTGTATGTCGGCGCGATTGCGATCCTGATCCTGTTTGCGATCATGCTGACGCCCGCCGTCGACGACGACGTGGCCGAGCGCTCGCGGCGCTGGTGGGCGGCGCTGGTGGGCTGCGGGCTGCTGTTTGCGCTGCTGCTTGCCCCCACATTGCTGACATACCCGTGGAACGATGCCGCGCGCAATGCGGCCCCGGTAGAGATCGCCAGCGTGCGCGAGATCGGGATCGCGTTTATGCAAGAATTCTTCTTGCCGTTTCAGGTGGCCGCTATCCTGCTGCTGGCCGCGATGGTGGGTGCTGTGGCAGTGGCGATCGAACAGCGCAGCAAACGCCGCGTGTTGACGCTCGCTGAAGAGGTCGCCCTGCGCGATGGTGGCGAATCCAACCCGTAATGCCTGTAGGGACGCAGCACGCTGCGTCCGTTTACTATGCCCCACAACCCTGGAGGATCATGATGTTTGGACCAGACGACTCGTTGGTATCTTGGACATCCACCCAGCAGGCGGCCTGGGGGCGGCAACGCGGCACGGGCCGGTCGGCGTTTGTGCGCGAATTCGTCGGCCAGTTTCTGCGCGGGCGGCGCGTACGCGGCATGATCACGCGGTTGCCACTCTATGTACTGATCGTGATTGTCGGCGCACCGCTGATTCAGGGCCAAACCGCGCTGCTCGGCTCGGTCGACTACTACATCAGTGCGATCCCGCGCGTGCTCGGCTTTATCGTGCTGTTTCTCACACTGGCGCTGTTGCTGGGTATCACGCAGGGCATCTCGCGCTGGAAGCTGTTTGAAGAACAGTACACCGCGCACGAACAGGATCCAGCGCTGTTCCAAACTCCGAAGGCGTAGGTAAAATTCGCCTGTCCGCTCCCAAAATCGGGGGCGAGGACGGGGGCTGAGGGTATGATCGGCGGGATTGTGAAAAAGATCGCGTATAATGACGCCTGAAATCTGCGACGCGAGACAACAATGACGACCAGTGTTCCCCTGACGTGGGTGCTGCTGCTGGGCGCGGCGCTCTTCTGCATCGGATTGTTTGGCCTGCTCACCCGTCGTACCACGATCGGGGCGTTGCTGGGCGTCGAGATTATGTTGACCGCCGTCAATATCACGCTGGTAGGATTCTGGCGTTACTTCGAGCCACAGGTGACGACCGGGCAACTGTTCGCGCTGTTTGTGATTGTGGTGGCGGCAGCCGAAGCAGCGGTGGGGCTGGCGATGGTGGTGTCGATCTACCGCACACGGCGTACGGTGCAGATCGACGATGTAGACATGCTGCGAGGCTGAGCAATGCAACTCCTGTGGCTTATTCCGGCGTTGCCACTGCTCGGCGCGTTGCTGATCACGTTCACACCGCTGCGCGCACGTGGCCGCGCGGCCGGCTGGCTGGCGGTCGGGTTGCTGGCAGCGGCGGCCGGTCTGGCGCTCGGGTTTGTGGGGGCCTCGGCCGCTGTGGCAGATGCGGGCGACGATACCGAGTTTGTGCTAATCGCCGCATCCGCGCTCCAGACCTTTCGCTGGGCACCCGTGGGCGATGGCCCGCCGCTGCTGTTTGGTCTGATGCTCGATCCCTCGATCGCGCTGATGATCGCGATGGTAACGATCGCAGCGACGTGTATCCACGTTTTTTCGATCGGCTACCTGGATCACGATCGGCGTCAGGGGAGCTTTTTCTCCTACACGCTGCTGTTCACCGCCGCGATGCTCACAATGGTGATGGCGAGCAACCTGCTGTTGTTCTTTATGGCGTGGGAGATTATGGGGCTGTGCTCCTATCTCCTGATCGGCTTCGCCTACGAGCGCGACTACGCCGACAAGACCCGCATCACACCGCGGCGCGCGGCGATCAAGGCGTTTGTCACAACCCGCATCGGCGATGTGTTGTTGCTGATCGGTCTTGTCGGGCTGTGGGCCCAGGCGGGTACGCTCGAATTTGGTGATGCGCCCGGCCAGATTTTTGACCCCAATCTGCTCGAACGGCTGGCAAACACCAACACGATCCTCGGTATCAGTGTGGCCACCGGGCTGGCGCTGCTGGTCTTCTGCGGTACGATCGGCAAATCGGCGCAATTCCCGCTGCACACCTGGCTGCCAGATGCGATGGAAGGGCCGACGCCGGTCTCGGCGCTGATCCACGCCGCCACGATGGTCGCGGCCGGGATTTTCCTGGTGGCACGCACCTATCCGTTGTTTATCGCTTCTGAGGCGCTGAGTGTCGTGGCGGCGATCGGGGCCTTCACCGCATTCTTTGCGGCGTTGGCGGCCAGCGCACAATTCGATATCAAAAAGATCCTGGCGTTCTCGACGCTCTC
>JAYUYF010000440.1:0-4051 GCA_043752605.1 Roseiflexaceae bacterium | reverse complement strand
GGGAATGCTTCGGCCCTACCCCGCCCGGTCACCGTACCCCTGCGGGTGGCTGCTATGCCATTGCCAGGCGCTGGCGATGATCGATTCCAGATCCGCGTAGCGCGGCTGCCAGCCCAGATCCGCGCGGATCTTTGCGGATGACGCGATCAGCACCGCGGGGTCGCCGGGGCGGCGTGCGCCGACGGTATACGCGATCTCGCGCCGGGTGATCTGCTCGGCGGCGGCGATCACTTCGAGCACGCTAAAGCCGTTGCCATTGCCAAGATTGTAGTGGCGCGTGCCGAGCGTATCGAGTGCCTGCATCGCCAGGATATGGGCCTGCGCCAGATCCACCACATGCACGTAATCGCGGATGCAACTGCCATCGGGTGTGGGGTAGTCATCGCCATAGACGGTCAGTTGGTCGCGCTTGCCCAGCGCCACTTCCAGCACGATCGGGATCAGGTGGTTTTCGGGGCTATGGTCTTCGCCACGATCGAGCGTGCCACCGGCGGCGTTGAAGTAGCGTAGACAGGCATACTTGAGCCCGTGGATCCGATTCATCCAGTGCAGTGTGCGTTCGAGAAAATATTTTGACTCACCGTACGGCGAGCCAGGAACAATTTTGTTCTCGGGCGTGATCGGCATCGTCTCGGGTTCGTCGAACAGCGCGGCGGTAGATGAGAGGATGAAGCGCTCGACACCGTGTGAGGCGGCCTGTTCGAGCAGATTTGCCCCGGCAACCAGGTTATCGCGCAGATACTTGATCGGGAGGCGCATACTCTCGGCCACCAGCGAATATGAGGCAAAATGCATGATGCCATCAAAGCCCGGATGCGCGGCGAACACGCGCGCGAGCGCGTCGGTATTCATCAAATCACCCACGACCAGTTCGGCAGCTGGATGCACAGCCGCACGATGCCCCTGATACAGGTTATCGAAGACCACCACCTCGTGGCCTGCGGTGATCAGTTCTGCAACGGCAACGCTGCCGATATAGCCAGCCCCACCCGTAACGAGCAATTTCATAGATCCTCCCATCATCGTCAGGGCCGCAGTATGCTGCATCCGTAGGGCAAGACGTAGATTACGCTGGCACCGTATTGGGATCGACGATATACGGCCACCAGTCGTTGTTGATGCCGCGTGCGGTGCCTGCGGCGTGTGGCAGGCGTGCAAACCACCAGAGATGGTGCAAACGCATGTCGCCCGCGCCCCAATCGCGGCAATCAACCAGCCGCGCGGGCTGGTCGATCCGGGGGAAATCGAGCCACACATCGCAGGTGCTGAGCACCTGGCGGCGATTGCCCCAGTCATAATCGGCGCTGCTGTTGGGGGCAAAGTGCACATTGCCGCACGCGGCACGCCCGGGCGCGATGCGATCATACTGGATAAACTGCTGCCAGAGATTGTGCGCGGGCGGCACACCCTGATAGACACGCTCCATGATCGACTCGGTGCGGTGACCAAAGTTTTCGAGCATACAGCCCACATCGCGCTCGTAGTTGAAACCCATCATCACAAAGCGGCCACGCCCGCAGCGCGCCACACCCACCGGCGGCGAATTGCACCAGAACGCACTATCACCGATCATGGTCGATTCATATTCACCGGCGTACGGGAACGAAAAGACCCAGACTTCATCAAAGTCACCACGTTCGTAGCGCCGGATGAGATCAAAGTGGGCGATCCGTGCCGGGTAGTCGAGCGCATCAGGCTGATGCATCTGGCGGCCAGCACGCCAGCGCGTCACAAACTCATCTGCACCATACGCGAAGCCATCGAGCTTTGGCGGAAAGAAATCGGCGTCGATCCGTTCGACGATCTGGTAGCGTAATGTGCCTGCGCTCACGGTGGCGAGATCGGCAATATACTGCTGCGCCAGCGCATCGGGGTCGTGCCAGCCAAATACCTCGTGGAGCCGCCGCCCGCGCTCGGACGGGATGCGCGGATCGTGGACGATCATCAGCACACGCGGTGTCAGCGCTGCTACCGTGCTCGTGCGCGGCGCGGGCGCGGGCGTGGGCGCGGGTTGCTGGCGAAACCATCTCATTGTGTGCCTTCCTCAGCTTCACAGCGCCGGATCTGGAGCAGGTAGGCGGCAAATGGCTCGAGTTCTACATGGAGTGCCCCCGCGACGATCGCGTGGTGCTGGCTGCTGGCCCACGGCGGCTCGCCGAGCAGATCGTGCGCGCACAGATTGTCTTCAGCCAGCATTGCGGTTGCCAGGCGCAGGCTGGTATGCCGCTGGTGAGCGCCCATATGCATAATCCCAATCAGCGTCTCGCCTTCGTACTGGCGCACCACGGCAAACACCTGATCGCTGGCGCATTCAACCATATCGTACGCAACGTTGCCGCGACGTAAGGCCGGGCTCGCGGCGCGCGCGGCCAGCAGGCGGGCAATCAAACCTGACTCACCGCGCTCCTGGCCGTGCCAGAGCAACGGCACGTAGCCACAAAACACCTGTCCCGCGAGCAGCATCCGGCTGATCCGCGAACCACGCAGACCGGCGGCGATCGGGTTGGCCGTCCGCGTCCGCCGGCTCTCGGTGAAGCAGATTCGGAGCATCTGGTCGCTGGCGATACGGCGCGCGTCATCGAGCCACGTCCCGAGTTCCGCCGGTGAGAGCCGACCAAGCGCCGCGTGAACAAACTGGTGATGCGCGAGCTCATCGACGACGGCGTGGTAATGCTGCGCGACGTGTGCGCCGCCGACGTCTGCGACGAGCGCTGCGTCGGGTTGCACCGTGTACAGCATCGTGTGGAGTTGCTCTGCGATATGCAGCCCACCCGCCAGCCCAGGCGTACGCGCAACGGCACGTACGCTCCAGTTGGCGCTGGTCTCGCGGGCGGGTACCAGCCGGTAGCCATCGTGCCCCAGACTCGCGAGCCAGTGGCGCGCCTGTGCGACGATCGCCAGCTGCAGCTCGGGGCTGGTGAGGTCGAATGGCACAATCGCGGCGTCATCACCGCGCAGCGCCGGGCGGCCATCGATATCGTGGCAGAACCATGTTGGCCGATCAGCGACCAGCGCAGCGTCGGCGGCTGCGCCGATCAGCGGGAGATCAAGCAACACGCGCAGGCCGCTGGCGTGCGCAGTAGCCACGAGATCGTGTAATGCTGCGGCATCGGCGGCTGCGAGTGTGTAAAGCCCGTGCAATTCGTGGAGTTGGCCATCGAGCCAGGTGTCATCGCTGCCGGTGCCTGCGGGCATCGTACGCTCCCAGATCGACGGCAAACACACGCACGTGATACCCAGGGCGGCCAGTTCTGGCAGTACCTCGGCCAGCGCGGCAAACCCACCAACTTGCGCCGGATGCACTTCATACAGCGCAGCGTCGTGCAGCCAGCCGGGTGCGCTGAGCGGTGCCGTGCGGCTCAGCAACCGCCGCGTGTGTACGTACCCACTGAGTGCAGTGTGCCAGAGTTCGTGGAGCAGCAACAAATACTGACTGCCGACGGTAACGCGCGCGCCGCTCAGCAGCCAGCCGATCGCGGCGACCTCGTGCTCGAAGATCAGCGTGAGATCATCGCCCGCAAGCTGTGGCAGCGCCAGATCGTCCGGGCTCTCGTACCAGCACAGCAGCGCAACGCGGTCGTCCTCGCTGTGCAGCGCGAGTAGTCCTTCACCAACAACCGGGTATGGCTCGAACGCGCGACCGGCGCGCAGACCTGGGGCGAAGAAACGTCGTGGCAAGACATCGCGGCGCTGCGCAGCGGCGATCGCCAATGGCACGCGCGGGCGGACGCTATTGCCGGGTGCATCGAAGATTCCGCTGATGCGGCCACCGACCGAGAGCCCGACGATACTCAACCGCACACCGAGCAGCCGGTGGTCATCGTCGCTGACGTTCTCGACTTCGATACTACGGGCGATCAGCGTACCGGTGACGGTATAGCGATCGGTGATGCGCAACGGCCCAAGCCCGATCATGATCGCCACTGTGGTACCGCCATCGTTGCTGTGCACGTGGTGACCAAGGTAGCGGCTGAAGGTGCGCTCGCAGAGCCAGCCGCGATCGCCAAGGCAGACATCGAGCGCAGGCGACACGGTATCTGACGCGCTAAAA